>JBGPTG010000194.1:0-6874 GCA_041490545.1 Gammaproteobacteria bacterium | reverse complement strand
TCATGGCGGAAAAACCCTCGGGTTCCATTTTCAACCGGCTACGCGGTCTGCGTCCTGCGGCTCGGCGAGAAACCGGGATTGCCGGGGATGCGGCCAAACGGCCGGAGCCACCGCAAGACGCAGACCCGCAGCGTCCGTCGACGGATGCTGGTGCCGACAAGGCTGCGCCGCAGGACAAGAAAAAGAATAAACCTCAACCCTGGTATCGCCACGGGAAGCGCTGGTAAGGGAGCTACTGCTCCATCGCGCTGGCGGCGAAAAGATCCTCCAGCTTCATGAGGCGCGGTGTCAGCCCCTGCTCCACTGAATAGCGCGATGCCGTTTCCAGGACGTTGCGGTTCGCCTTGATGCCGTGCTGTACAAGCGGCGTGCGAAGGCCCGCGACACACTCCCGGGAGACCAGGCCGGCGGCGGCGTGGTATTCCACCTGTTGCAGACGCTCGCGGTCGGCAATGTCGCTGGCCCGCTGGAAAGCCTTGTAGAGATTCAGGACCACCCAGGGATGCTTGTCCACGATCTCCCTGCGGATGACCATCCCGTGATTGATGGGGAAGATCCCCGCCTTTCGATAGTAGCGGACGCCCTCCGCCACTGGATCTGGAAAAAGCGGCGCTATATCCGCGTGGCTCCACAGGTCGGCTGTGCTGCGATCGACCAGGTTGGGATCCACGATATAGTGGATCACGGCTTCCAGTTCACCGGTCAGCATCATCATGCCTATGTTTTTCTCCCGAGGAATCTGGTGGATAGTCACCCCGGGCGGGGGTGCGAAACCGGTCGCCCCGCCGTGGCTGTGCGAGGGGACACGCTCCATCCAGAACTCCATATCTCCCGGTTCGACTCCGAATTCATGCTGCAGCACGCCGCGCGTCCACAATGCCGCGGTCTGCTGGTATTCCGGCACGCCCACGCGCCTGCCCTTCAGGTCGGCCGGCTTTTCGATGCGCGCGTCCCGCCTGACCAGAATCTCGGTGTGAAAGAATTTTCTGGTGGTAAACACGGGCAGGCCGACCCAGCGATCGTCGCCCCTGGCCCTGGCCATCATCAGCGAGGAAAAAGACATTTCCGAGACATCGAAATCGGCGAAACGCAACTGCCGCCAGAACATCTCCGAGGGATGCAGGACGCTAGTCACCAGGTCGATGCCGCCGGCGGCAACCCTGCCGTCCAGGATCGGCCACGTCCTCGGATTCGAAGCCATCGCGATGCTGATTGGAATGTTCATGGCTATCCTGTCAGAAACTTGTTTGACGGTCGGGATCATCCCAGAGGTTCAAAAATCCCGCAAAGCCTGCGAAAATCCACCCGATTGAGGAATGGGTCTCGCGTCCATGCGCAGAAAATCGCCCCTTGAACCCGCAGCACTCGACTGGCCAGCCGGGATCCACGGCATCCTGAAATCATCCGGCGTGCGGCAGGTGTCGTACGTGCCCGATGCCGGCCACCAGCGGCTGATCGAGCTTTGCCACGCAGACAAGGGTATGACCACCGTGCCACTGACCAGCGAAGAAGAAGGCGTCGGGCTCGCCGCAGGCGCCTGGCTGGGCGGCGAGCGAGCGGTGCTGCTGATGCAGTCGAGCGGCGTCGGCAATTGCGTGAATGCCTTCACGCTAGCGATCAATTGCGGCATCCCGCTGCTCATGTTCGTCACCATGCGCGGTGAATGGGGCGAATTCAATCCCTGGCAGATCCCCATGGGTCAGGCAACACCCGAGGTCCTGCGCTTGAGCGGCGTGCGCACGTTCCGCCTGGACCGCGCGCAGGACGCCCGCGCCACGGCGGAAGCCGCGGCACGGCTCGCATTCGAGGGCTATGCTGCGGCGGCAGTGCTGATTTCCCAGCGTCTGATCGGCAGCAAGACATTCGAGGCAAAACCGTGAGGGCAACCTTGCATCGCCGCAAAGTGGTGCGCAGACTCCTCGACGGCCGCGGCCTGATGCTGGTCGTCGCGGGACTGGGATCCTCCGCCTGGGATTGCGCAGACGCCGGGGACGATCCCCTCACTTTTCCGCTGTGGGGCGCAATGGGCGCAGCAGCGATGATCGGCCTGGGGCTTGCACTGGCACAACCCAGGCGCCGGGTGCTGGTGGTAACCGGAGACGGGGAGATGCTCATGGGCCTGGGAAGCCTTGCCACCATCGGTGCGCAGCGCCCGCGGAACCTTGCCATCGTCGTCCTCGACAACGAGCGCTACGGAGAGACGGGGATGCAGAAAACGCACACGGCCAGCGGCGCCGACCTTGCGTCCGTCGCCCGGGCGTGTGGATTCGCTGAAGCTCGCGTGGTGAGGCGCGACCCGGAAGTGGAGTCGGTGCGCACGAGCCTGCGTCGCACTGGCAACGGCCCCCTTTTCTTTCAGGTGAAGGTCAAGGCGGACCCGTTGCCGCTGGTACTGCCTCCGCGCGACGGGAACGTCTTGCGGCACAGGTTCCGCGAAGCCTTGCTCGGCGAAAATGCCGCAAACCGCTGACAGGTTGAATGTCCGCGGCACCGGACCCCGGCGGACAGTGAGTGCGCGGTGCCGCCCCCGCGGCAGCGTGCGCCGGCAAGCCATGATCGGGGGACTCAGGGAATTTCATGGCCGATCCCGGTAACTGGGCATTCCCGCTGGAGATGCAGCCGGACCCGGCTGCGGTTTCGTTCGATCTCGAGGCAGCGCTCGACTCCCTTGTGTTGTTGCGCGCCGAAATTCCCGAAGACGCGTTCACCGCGGGAATCCTGGGCACCGAACGCATCGGCAACGGAGTGGTCATCCGCGATGACGGGCTCGTCCTCACCATCGGCTACCTGATCACGGAAGCGACGACTGTCTGGCTTACGACGAACAAAGGCGCTGCCGTAGCGGGCCATCCGCTCGCGTACGATCAAGCCACCGGTTTCGGCCTGGTGCAGCCGCTAGGCCGCCTGGGCGTGCGCGCCCTCGCGCGCGGTACGGCTGTCTCCTGCCGCGTCGGCGACGGCGCGATCGTCGCGGGGCACGGCGGGCGCAGTCACACTCTCAAGGCCAAGCTCATCGCCAAACGCGAGTTCGCCGGCTACTGGGAATACGCACTCGACGAGGCTTTGTTCACCGCGCCAGCGCATCCACACTGGAGTGGAGCGGCGCTCATCGGCGGGAATGGCAGGCTGCTCGGCATCGGTTCACTGATGGTGCAGGAGGAATTGGCAGGCCGCAGCGTGCAGGGCAACATGTTCGTCCCCATCGATCTGCTCGAGCCCATTCTCGACGACATGTCGAAGCTCGGGCGCACCGCCCGGCCCCCGCGTCCCTGGCTCGGCCTTTACGCGACCGAGATCAAAGGGCACGTGGTCGTGTCAGGTCTGGCAGGCGGCGGTCCGGCGGAACGGGCCGGCGTGAGGCCGGGCGACATCGTCATGGAGATCGCGGACCAGCGGGTTACCGGCCTCGCCGACCTGTTTCGCCGTATCTGGAGCACCGGCGCGGCGGGCGTTGAAGTTCCGCTGACGCTCGCACGCGAGGGGACAGTGTCGCGCGTGAGCGTGCGCTCGGTCGACCGGCAGGATCTGTTGAGGAAACCGCGCATGCACTGACCCGGCTTTCGCCGGGGCAAGAGTTGCTTGCGCTAAGGCTCCCGGTAGTCCGGGACCGGCGAGAAATCGTCTCTGCTCATGATCCCTCCTTTTCATCGTCCCAGGCCTTGTCCGGGAGCGGCAGTCCCGCCAGATCCGCGGCGGTGAGCGGGCGGGCGGGCGCAATGCCGAGCGACTCCAGAATCAGCATCAGCTGGCGAGTATGCTGCGTCGGGTGCCACACCGTGCGTTCCAGCACCACGGCCAGGGGATGCCTGCCGAAATAGGTGTCCATGAGGCGCGCGCAGCTGCGATCGGTGCAGTTCTTCCACCATTCCTGCATGCGCAGGAGAACACCTTCACCGAAGCGGGCGATGTCCTCTCCAGTGTGCAGCGGCGAGCGGGGGTCCGCCATGATGCGCTCGTAAGTGAGCTCGCGCTCGTCGTGCATGGATTCGAGAAACGCCTCCGGTATCCTGAAAACGTGATGAGCGAGCACGCGTATCGGCCGGTTGCGGTTGCGAAACGGCTTGTCGAGCCAGTCGCCCGGGATCTGCCGCACGAATCTCACCGCGGCCGGAAGCACGATGCCGAGCTTGACCATAAGCTCCTCGGGGCGGAGGCGCTCCTGCAGGCGTACCTTCAGGTCGAGGAACCTGATGACATCGGTCAGCGTCTGCGCAAACACGAACTTTCCACCCCGCGCGACGATGGGGACGCTGCGCGCTCCGAGCCCGCGCAGCTCTTCCATGCCGGCGGCATTGCCGTGGACGTTGATCGACTCGTAGTCCACGCCCTGCTTGGTGAGAAATTCCTTGGTCCTCAGGCAACTGGTGCACCCTGGCTGCCAGAAGACCTTGACCCTTTCGGCTGCAAGCATGGCAATGATCTCCCACTAATTCGACCTGTGGACTCAGATGGCCACGAACTGCGCTTCCTTGACCGAAGCGGCGAGGTCGTAGAAAGGCTTGTTGACCTTGGCCCAGCTCGGGCGCGATTTCATGTTCTTGAGCCAGCGGCTGATGTTGGGATAGGGAGAAAAGTCGCAGCGCACGATTTCGCCTGCGGTAACGAAGGGGGCGCCGAGGTAATCGGCCAGCGTGATCTCGTTTCCGCAGAGGAACGCGTTCTTCGGCCCTATCAGGTGCTCGTCGAGCACTTTCAACCAGTCCCTGGCTTTTTCCTTGCCCCAGGCGATGGTGCCCTGCTGCTGCTCGTCGGTGGGTCGCTTGAGATTCGGAAAAATCTGCGGATAGATGAGGCCGTAACCCCAGTCGCGGTAGAACTGCGTGTTGAGCCAGTCCATGCGCTCGTTGACGCGCGCGCGCTTCTGCAGGTCCTTCGGATAGGCGGGAGAGCCCGATTTCTCCGCCAGGTACTTGAGAATCGCAGAACTTTCGGTCAGGCGGAAATCGCCGTCCTCGAGCACCGGGATGAGTTTGTTGGGGTTGATCTGTGCGTAGGCGGGCTTGACGTGCTCGCCGGTGAACAGGTCGACCACCTGAAAATCGATCTTGAGGCCGCTCTCTTCGGCAAAAAGCATCAGTGGCCGGCTGGTGGTGGAAATCGGGTGATAGTAGATTTTCATCGGTCGTACTCCTCGAGTCGCGTGAGAATTTCAGGCGCAGCGTGTATTGCCCGGGGCGATAGTTTCCCGCCAATGCACCCAAATAGGCAAGCGCTGAGTGGCGGCCTGAGTCTCGCCAGGACGGCGGGTTCGGGGGTACATTAGGCGCCAAGGAGGAATTCCCATGTTCCGGCTGTTTTTTGCCCTGGCGACCGCCTTCGCGGTTTCCGGTGTCATCGCGCAGGAATTTCCGTCTCGTCCGGTCCGGCTGGTGGTTCCCTGGCCACCAAGCGGCAATGTGGACATCACCGCGCGCACGATTGCGCCGGCACTCGGCGAAGCACTCGGCGGACAAATCCTGGTCGAGAACCGTGCCGGCGCCGCGGGCACGATCGGCAGCGCCAGCGTGGCGAAGTCAGCGGCCGACGGCTACACGTTGCTGCTGGGTTCGAGCGGCACCATCACCTCGGGCCCGGCAGTGTTCAAGAGCCTGCCCTACGACCCGCTAAGGGACTTCGTCGCCATCGGCGCCATCCAGTCGGTGCCCATCGTGCTGACTGCGGCGCTGAAAACCCCCGTGTCGAACTACCGGGAATTCGTCGCGCTTGCGAAAGCCAAGTCCGGACAGCTGAGCATCGCTTCCGCCGGGAGCGGATCGTCGAATCACCTCGCCATCGAGCTGCTGATGCGCATGGCGAATCTGCAGCTGCTGCACATTCCCTACAAAGGCAGCGGCCCGGCGATCACCGATCTCCTCGGCAGCCAGGTCGAAACCATGATGGACCAGCTGACGGCATCGATCGAGCACATCCGCAACGGCCGCATCAAGGCACTCGCGGTATCGTCAAGATCGCGTTCGCCGCTGCTGCCTGATGTCCCCACGCTCGACGAGCTGGGCGTGAGCGGTTACGAAGCCAGCACCTTTACCGGCATCTTCGGGCCGGCGGGAATCCCCGCGGCGACCGCGGAGAAACTCTACGGCGCACTGCGCCGCGCGCTCTCAGGCGACTCGATCCGCGAGCGCTATCGCTCGATGGGCGTGGAAGTGATGGATCTGAGCCGGGCCGACTTTGCTGCCTACGTGCGCGTCGACTACGAGAAGTGGAAGCGCATCGCCCGCGAGGGCAACATCGTGGTGGAGTGAGGCGGCGGCCCCTCCGGCATGTGCAACTCCCCCGACCTCCCGCGACCTTTGTGACCGAGCACCTGACCATGCCGCCGTACCTTCTTCGCGCCTTTGCCGCGCTGGCTCTCTCCTTTGCGTCCGCGGCCTGTGCCGATCCGGTGACGCTGCGCGTCAACGTTTTTCCGACCGCGAAGATCCTGCCCATGTTCGCCGGCGTCGACAAGGGAATCTTCGCGAAGCACGGCCTCAAGGTGGAAGTGCTGCACACGGAGAACTCCGAAAGGCAGCGCGAAGGCCTGGCCGCCGGAACGTTCGATATCGCGCAGTCCGCGGTGGACAACGCGGTGGCCATGGTGGAGGCGGCCGGCAAGGACGTGGTCATCGTGATGGGCATCAGCAGCGGTATGAACGAGTTCGTCGTGCAACCCGACATCGCGAGCGTCGCGCAGGTGCGCGGCCGCAGCCTCATCGTCGACGCTCCGAACACGGCGTATGCGCTGGTCGCGAAAAAAATCCTGCTCAACGCCGGTCTGCGCGAAGGCGTGGACTACAAGGTCAAGCCGATCGGGCGCGGCAGCGCGCGCCTCGAGGCGTTCTTCCAGAGCCGCGAGCACGCTGCCGCGGTCATGAACCCGCCGTTTTCCATCCTC
>JBGPTG010000193.1:0-6903 GCA_041490545.1 Gammaproteobacteria bacterium | reverse complement strand
CCGACGAGATCGATCATCATCGGCGCGCCGCCCTTGTAAGGCACGTGGGTCATGTCGATGCCTGTGCGCCCCGCAAAGAGCAGCGCGTTCAGGTGGTTCGAGCTGCCCGCGCCCACCGTCGCGTAAGTCACCTTGCCGGGGTTGGCCTTGGCAAAGGCGACGAGCTCGGCCACCGTCGAGGGCGCGAAGTTCGTCGCCGCGACCAGCGCCTGCGGCGAAGTCACGAGCAGGCTCACGTGCTCGAAAGATGCGAATGGATCATAACCGAGGTTCTTGTAGAGCAGATGGTTGACCGCATGCGTGTCGAAGACGAACAGCAACGTGGCGCCGTCGGCGGGCGCCTTGGCCGCTTCCGCCTGCCCGATCGAGCCGCCCGCCCCGCCTTTGTTCTCGATGACGACCGGGCGGCCGAGGCCTTCGGAGAATTTCGGCGCGACGACGCGTGCGACGCCGTCGACCGTGCCTCCCGCGGGCCAGGGGACGATGAGGCGGAGCGGCTTGTTCGAGGTGGGCTGGCCGGCGGCGGCCAGCGAGAGGAAGAGCGCAGCGACCGTGAAGACGATCCGTTTCATTTTGCCCCCTTTCGCGTCAGCAACTTCGCGATGCGCGATGCATCCTTGCCCTTTTCCATGTCCAGTACCGCGTCGCGCAGCCGCGCGACCTGCGTGCGCTTGAGCGCGTACGCGGCGAGGGTCTCGAACTTGGCGACGATCTGCGCCTCGCTCGCGAAATTCGGCTCGCTGCCGCGCGGGGCGTCGAGCGTGCGCTCGAGCGTGCGGCCGTCGTTCAGCTTCACTTCGACGCGCACCGCGTGACGGTGTTTCGATCCGAGCGCGCTGATCGCCGGATCGGCGCGCACCTCGATCCTCTTCGCGAGCGCGATGCGCCTGGGGTCGGCAACGACCCGGTCGTCGAACTGGCCGACGAAGCAGTCACCCTCGAGCAACAGCGTTGCCGCGCAGAAGCCGAGGTTCATCTGCGCCGCGGCGATCCCGGCCGGGCGGTATTTCCAGCCGGCGTGGTCGAGTGTCACCTGCGAGGCGTGCACGACGATCCTGTCCACGTCCTTCGCGCCGAAGCGATGCTGCACCTGCAGCTCGCGCAGCGCGTCGAGCGTGGTGTGGTTGCTGCCGACGCAGGAATAGAATTTCAGCGCCACACCCATCGTCTGCCAGATGCTGCCGAACCCCGCCGTCAGCTCGGCGAGCCTGAAACGATCCTGCGAGCGCGAGAAGGTGGTGCAGAATCCGCCGTACTCGCTCTCCAGCACGTCGGGGATACCGGTAAACCCGGCCTCGGCGAGCAGCGCGCCGTACAGGCCGCTCTGCGAAGCGCGGCCCGCGTGCATGCGCTTCACCATCGCGCCGTACTGCGCGGCCATCAGCCCGCTCGCCTGCGTGCCGGCGATGCCCAGGGCATGCACGGTCTGCCCCACGTCGAGCTTCAGGCCGCGCGCCGCGCCCGCCGCCGCCGAAAACACGCCGAGCGTCGCGCCCGAATGCCAGCCCTGGCCGATATGCTCCTGGCCCATGCACAGGCCGACGCGCGGGCCGATTTCGTATCCGGCGACCGCGGCGGCGAGGAACTCGCGCCCGCTCATGCCGCGGCGCAGCTCCGCGACCGCGACGAGCGCCGGCAGCACCACCGCGCCCACGTGCAGCACGCCCTCGCGGTGCACGTCGTCGAGCTCGAAGCCCTGCACCTGCGTGCCGTTGACCAGGGCAGCGTGCGGTGCGGACAGGCGCCGCGACGTCCCCCACACCGCGCACGCCGCGGAGCGATCGAGCTTCGCCAGCGTGCGTTGCAGAATGCGGCACCATTCCAGATGCGCGCCGTAGAGCGCGCAGCCGAGCGAATCGAGCATGAGGAGCTTGGCGCGCTCGCGCACCTCGCGCGGGATCGCGGCGTATTTCAGGCCCGACACGAACTCGGCGATGCCGCGCGTGTAGCGATTGTCGGAGGAGGAGGCGCTCATTCGAGACGAATCTTCGCTTCGCGGATCAGCCTGCCGAGGCGCTCCATTTCCGAGCGGATGTGGGCGGCGAACTGCTCGGGCGTGCCGCCGACCGGCTCCGCGCCTTCGGCGAGCAGGCTGTTGCGTACTTCGGGTTGTTCGAGCGCCTTGACCATTTCGGCATTGAGCTTCACGACGATTTCTCCGGGTGTTCCCGCCGGAGCGAGGACGCCGTACCAGGAACTCGCTTCGTATCCGGTCAATCCGGACTCTGCCAGCGTGGGTAGTTCGGGCATCGAGGACAGGCGCTTGCTGGCCGTCACCGCGAGACCGCGCAACTTGCCCGCCTTAGTATGCGGCAGGATCGCAACCACACTGCTGAACATCAGCTGCACGCGGCCGCTCAGGAGATCGGTGAGCGCCGGCGACAGGCCCTTGTAGGGCACGTGCACCATCGATGTGCCCGCCATGACGTCGAACATGACGGCGGCGAGGTGCGATGAGCTGCCGTTGCCGTTCGAGGCGTAGTTGAGCTGGCCCGGTTTCGATCGCGCGAGAACGATGAATTCCCGGATCGAATCGGCCGGCACCGACGGATGCACGACGAGGATCAGGGGTGCCGAGGCCAGGAGCACGATGGGCGCGAAATCCTTGATCGGATCGTAGGGAAGACGCTCGTGCAGGTTCGGGTTGATGGCGTGGCTGCCAACGCCTCCCAGGAACAAGGTGTAGCCGTCGGGCGCGGCCTTTGCCGCGAGTTCCGCACCAAGCACCCCGCCCGCGCCGGGACGATTGTCGATGACGACCGGCTGCCTGAGGCCGTCGGCGAGGCGCTTGCCGACGAGGCGCGCGACGTTATCGTTGCCGCCGCCGGCGGCGAACGGCACGATGAAGCGGATGGGCTTGACCGGATAGGCCTGCGCAAAAGCCGCCGTGCCGGCAAGAACAGCGGTCAACGCGACAAGCGGGGGAAAAATCCTCTTCACACCGCATCCATGTCCAGGAGTTTCACGCCAAGATGTCGTGCAATGCCGCGGCCGCCCTCGGCGCCACGCGAACGAGCGCCTCCCAGGCGCGCTCGATCGGCGCGTCGAGGTGCCAGTGCGTGACGAGGACGTATTCCTTCATGGCGGGTGCGGCGATCCTAGCGCACCGGCCGCGCCGGCACCAGCGGCGCCCGCCGGCTGAGCGCCTCGCGCCCGAAGCCGGCGACGCGCTGGCACTTTTCCATGAGCGCGGTGAGCTCTGCCTCGAGCGCCACCTTGGAGCACGATGATGCCGCTGACGACGAGGACCTGCGTGGGAT
This sequence comes from Gammaproteobacteria bacterium, assembly GCA_041490545.1. Classification (GTDB taxonomy): domain Bacteria; phylum Pseudomonadota; class Gammaproteobacteria; order Burkholderiales; family SG8-39; genus VBDM01. The sequence continues at coordinate 3,643 of JBGPTG010000193.1, read as the reverse complement.
TCTCCGATCGCTGCGGGGGATGCTAGCATTGCGCCTCTCGCGAAACGGTAGCCCGATGCGTCGATTCCTCCTGCTGCAACTCCTCGCCGCCGTCTCCGCGCTGCCGCTCGTCGCGTCCGGCGCCGACGCGCCGAGCTGGCCAACCCGGCCCGTGAGGATGATCGTGCCGGAAGCCGCAGGCGGAACACAGGATGCCGCCGCGCGCGCCATCTCCGGGCGACTCGCGCAGATGCTCGGCCAGCCGGTGCTGGTGGAGAACCGTGCAGGCGACGGCGCGCAGGCGGCGGCGCGGGCTGCGCCCGACGGCTACACGTATCTCTTCGCGCCGGCGCCGCTGCTGGTTGCAAACCAATACATCATGAAGCTCGTTCCCTACAGCGCCGAGGACGACTTCGCCGGCGTGGCGATGGTGGGCACGAGCCCGCTCGCGCTCGCGGTGAACCCTGCGCTCAACGTCGACACGCTGGCCGGGCTGATCGCCCTAGCCAAGGCCGGGCCGGGGCGCCTCGCGTTTACCAGCCCCGGCCGGCGCACGCTGCCGGGCCTTCTCGGCGAGCTCTTCAGGATCCGCGCCGGCGTCAACCTGCAGCACGTCCCGACCAAGGGCGCCCAGGGCCTGTCCGACACCATCGCCGGCCGCGCCCAGGTCACCGTGCAGGACATCGCGGCGATCGCTGGCGCCTTGCAGCGCAACGAGGTGCGCGCGCTTGCGGTCGGCACGGCGAGCCGCCTCCCCGACCTGGGCGACGTGCCGACCTTCGGCGAGACCCTCCCGGGATTCGAGCTCAATGGCTGGTTCGCGGTCGTGGCGCCGAGCGGCACGCCATCCGAGGCGATCCAGCGCATGAACCTCGAGCTGTACACCCTGCTCGCCGACGCCGACATCGCGCAGCGGCTGCGCGCGCTCGGCATCTACCCCGAGGGCCCCGCGACGCCGGATCAGGTGAACGTGTTCTTCGCGAAGGAGCGCTCGCTCTGGGACCGGCTCGCGCGCGAGCTGAAGATCGAACCGGAGTAAGAACGCTCTAGGACCGCTTCAGGCTCAGCGCACCCGGACCGGACGCCCACAGCACCAGGAGCCCGCCCATGATGGCGAGATTTTTCATGAAGTGGATCATGGCGTCCTGCCCGCCGGAAGGGTTGTGGAAGGCCAAAGTAACCGGGATCATCCACAGGAACAGTGCCGCCGCGGCCCAGCGAGTCTTCCAGCCGATGACGATCGCCGCGGCGGCCAGGATCTCGATGACACCAGAGGCGACGAGCAGCGCTTCTGGATACGGCAGCCCGGCGCCTTTCATGTAACCGAGCGTCGCGGCGTAGTGCACGAACTTGTCGATTCCCGACAGGAGGAAAATCAGCGCGATCAGGACGCGGCCCGCAAGCGCGGCAAGGCTGTTCATCGTGGACTCCACGGCTGGCACCTACCGAAATGTAGGTGCGGCCACAATACACCAATGCCCGTCGAATTTCAGCCGTGGCGTGCAGTCAACTGACCGTCCCGTCCGCCACCCGTCGCAGCACCTTTCCCGGCATCGCACCCGTGTGCGCGGCTGAATCGACGACGATCTCCCCGTTGACGATCACCGTCGTTCGTTCGCCGCTCGGATACTGATGCGGCCTGTCGTAGGTCGCCAAATCCCGGAAGTCGGCCGGGTCGAAAATCGCCAAATCGGCGCGCAGCCCCTCGCGCAGGAAACCGCGGTCGGCAAGCTTGAGCGCCTTTGCGGTTGCGCCGGTCATCTTGTGGATCGCCAGTTCCAGCGGAATGACGCGCTCGTCGTGCACGTAGCGCCCGAGCACTCGCGGAAAGGTGCCGTAAAAACGCGGGTGCGGCATTCCCTGGCTGGTGATCCCCGTAGTCGCAACACAGTTACCGTCCGACCCTACCAGCGCGCGCGGCGAGCGGATCAGCTCGCGCACGTCGTCTTCCGAAATCGAAGTCACCAGCACGCGTGTCGCCCCCTTGTCCTCGATCAGGTAATCGCATAGCGCATCCACCGGGTCAAGTCCCCGCTCGGCGGCCAGTTGCGCAATCGTGCGGCCGGCGAAGTGCGGGAGATTTGGCGTGATCGAGATGCGCACCGCGTCCCAGGATTCGATGCGCCCCCAGTTGTTCAGACCGCGCGCGGCGATGTCTTCACGGACGCGGCTGCGCGTTTCCGCGAGCTTCAGCCGATCGAGCATCGCCGCGACGCCCCCCGCCTGCACCCACTGCGGCAGGAGGTTCTTCAGCGGATTGCTGCCCGCGGTATAAGGATAGGCGTCGCAGTCGATCGCCACGCCGCGCGTCCGCGCCGCATCGAGCATCGCCAGCACCCTGGACGCCTTGCCCCGGTTGTCCGTGCCCGAGCACTTGAAGTGCACGATCTGCACGTGCACGCCGCAGGTTTCGCCGAACTCGATCGCCTCCTCCACGGACTCGAGGACGCCCTCCGACTCGTCGCGGATGTGCGTGAAGTAGAGCGCGTTGTGGCGCGCAAGCACGCGCCCGAGCGCGATCATCTCCTCGCGCTTCGCGTAGGAACCGGGAGCGGTGAAGAGCCCGCTCGACAGGCCGAGCGCACCCGCGGCCAGCCCTTCCTCCAGCAGCGCCTCCATGCGCGACTGCTCCTCGCCGGTGGGCGCGCGGTTCTCCATGCCCATCACCATGAGCCGCAGCGTGTTGTGGCCGACCAGCATCCCGGCGTTGACCGAAGTCGCCGGGAAGGTGTCGAGATACTCGGGGAAACCGAGCTCGCGGAACGGCAGCCAGGGCGCGCTCGGCGAAAGGTAGTCTTTGAGCAGCTGCACCTTCCCCGGCAGGCAGGGCGCGACCGAGAACCCGCAGTGGCCGACGATCTCGGTGGTGACGCCCTGGCGCACCTTGCTCTCGGCGCGCGGATTGATGGGCAGGGTGAAATCCGAGTGCGTCTTGATGTCGATGAAGCCCGGCGCCACGACCAGGTCCGCCGCGTCGATGACGCGGCGCGCCTCGCCGGCAATCACCGGCGCGATCGCCGCGATCCTGCCACCCCTGATCGCCACCTCCTCGCGCTCGCCCGGCCGGCCGCCGCCGTCCAGTACGGTACCGCCGCGGATCAGGAGATCGAACGGCATTGCGCGGACGCTGTCAGAACGAGCGCCCGATGCGCAAGTAGCCCACGGTCCTGCCGGGGGCCTCGAATCCCTTGGCGACACCGACGCGCAACTGCGCGCCGAACAGGTACCCGGCGCGCAACTCCGAGAGGAGCTCCAGACCTCCGCTCTTGTACCAGCGCTGCGCCGCGCCGCCGTCCCAGGCCGATCCGGCTTCGGTGAACACGCTCAGGGAGAGACGGTTCAGGCCCGCAGGCGGCACCATGAAATGCCGGTCGACGTCGGAAATCGGAATCCGCCACTCCAGCGTGGCGAGGCTCGCGTGATGCCCGGTGAGCACGGCCTCGCCGCTTCGGTAGCCGCGCAGCGGAAACTCGCGCTGATTGAGCACCGGCAGCGCAAAGGTTTCCTCCGAGAAGCTGCCGCCGAGCTGGACGGGTTCGGCGTCAGGCTGCGAATAGGTCTGGTTCCAGCGCAGCGAGACCACTGTCTTTCCTGCGGGCAGGTGAACGCGCCAGTCGCCACGATAGAAATTCCCGGAGTAGGCGCCGCGCAGGCCGTTCGAGGT
>JBGPTG010000192.1:0-6912 GCA_041490545.1 Gammaproteobacteria bacterium | reverse complement strand
GTCGTAGTTGTAGGTGGTGGCGAGGTTGCGCGGATCGCTCACCGCGACCAGCCGATCGATGCCGTTGTAGGCGTACTGCGTCTGACCGTTGCCGGGATCGGTGACGCGGATCAGGCGATTGAGCGCGTCGTAAGCGTTGACGGTGACGCTGTGGAGCGGATCGGTGACGCCGGTCAGGTTGCCCTGGTTGTCGTAGGCGTACTGCGTCGTCTGCGCCTGCGCACCGATGTCCTGGAAGAGGCGGTTCAACCCATCGTAGACGCGGCTGCGCGTCTGCGCGAGCGCGCCGCCCGGATCGAGCACTTGCTCCGCGACGCGGTTGCCCATAGCATCCAGCGTGTAGGCGATGCGGTTGCCGAGGTTGTCTCCGACGAGTGTGAGGCGGTGCGCCGCGTCGTAACCGTAGACGACGAAGCTCGCGTCGGGGAGCGTCACGCGGGTGAGCTGCCCGACGCCGTCGTAGCTGTAGAGCGTCGTCTCTCCCCCGACGTTTCTGGATGTGAGCCGCAGCCGCGCATCGTAAGCGAGCGTGGTGGTGAGGCCGTTGGGATCGACGACGACGAGCGGCTGGCCGTGCGCGTTGTAGGCGAGGATCTGCGTGGTGTGTCCCAGCGCGTTCGCGAACGCGGCGAGGTTGCCGCGACGCCCGGGATCCGCGTCGTCGTTGGCGTAGTAGGCGTAAGCAGTGACGTCGGCGATGTCGGTCCTCGGCCCGTCCATGGTCAGCACCGAACCGTTGGCGTTGTAGGTGTAGCGCCAAGTGCGCGGGCTGCCGACAGGTGTCGCGCCAAGGCCCGCCGCGCCGGTGGCGTCGGAAGTCGGCTGGATCGTTTTCGCGCATAGCACCCCGGGAACGAGCGTCGCGCCGTCCGCCATCACCCCGCAGCTCACACCGTCGCCGTTGTAGACGTAGCTGGTGATGCGCAATGGTTCTGCGACGCGCACCGGCAACCGGAAATTCGGGTGCCACGCAGTGCTGATCGTGCGCGCCTGCGCCGTGCCGAAGGCTTCGCTGCGCGAAGTCTCGAGGTTGCGCGCGAGGTCGTAGCCGTAGAGGGTGACGTTGCCGTTCCAGTCGGTGCGCGAAGCGACGTTGCCGTTGGCGTCGAAGCTCTGCACGGCCGGACCGCATGACGGACAAGCCGGGCCCGCGATGCCGGTGTTCTTGAAAGCGCCGAGGGTCACCTGGAAACCGTAATTGCGCGGCGTGCCCAGCGGATCGGTCACCGTCGTGGTGCCTCCCGCGTAGGACAGCGTGTGGCGGAAGACGCCCCCGGCGTGTTCGGTCGAAATCGCACGCTCCTGCGCGTCGTACTGGAAGGTCGCGAAACGCGCGCCATTTTCGTCGGTAATGCCGGTGAGCGCATTGGGCAGGTTGGCGCCGCCCGTGTTCGCCGGCTCGTTGTACACGTAGCTGCGCACTGTGGCGTCGGGGAAAGCGATCGAGCTGAGGTTGCGGTTGATGGTCCCGTACGAGAAGCGGTATGTCTGCCCGGCCGGGTCTATCATCTCGACCACGTATAAACCGGAGTCGTAGCCAAACGCGAGCACGCGCCCGAAATTGTCGCTCGCGCGAATCAGCAGACCGGCCGGAAGCGGAGCCACCGTCGGCTGCAAGTTCGCGTCGAGGACGAAGCCGCCGTTGGGACCGCCGGTGCCGTCGCTGTAGGTGAGCGTCTGGGTCAACCCGGTCCTGGACACGATTGAAAGGAGCTTGCCTGACACGTCATAGGTTTCCAACTCGTCACCGGCTGCGACGTGCAACTGCCAGCCGGTTCGCGTTCCGGGAGGGTTTTGCAGCTCGATGAGCCGGTCATTCGTGTCGGCGTCTGGCACCCAGAGCCCACCAGTCGGCGTGAACAAAAACACCTTGCCTTCCGGTCGAAATGTCACGACGTTGCCGCCATCGACGGTGACGCGGCGATCGAACGAATCGCGCCAACGCCGCCCGAAGCGCGTTGGGTAGTCGTCGTAGGTATTGAAGGCGAGCGACAGCTCGAATCCGTTCAACCCGCGGTAGACCGGCTGATGCTCGTACTTGTTGCCGTTGGCGGGGTTGGTGGGGTTGCCACAATTGGGGCACGCCGGTCCGTTGTTCTTGCCGCCGCTGCACGCATTGAGGGCCTGGGAATACCCGGAATTGCACGTACATCCACCGAAAGAATGGGCTGGACAAGCGGGGCTGCCTATCGGTGTCGTTTGCCCGATCGTAAACGTACCGGCGCGGCAGGTGAAGGGAACGACTTGCTCCTTATAGAAAGTCGCCGTGACATTATTGGAGGCATTAGGGACATCCGAGCAACTCGCAATCGTTCCAGGGCCGCACGACAGGGCAAGAAAATTGTTGACCGAAACCATCAACCCCCGGCATCCCTCGCTCCGAGAGGCGAAGACATCGCACGTCCCGAGGTTGAAGCCCGTGCCGAAAACGCATTCAAATGGACTGTTGGCCGAGGCAATATACGACTGCACTGGCGGAAAATCCGCCGAAGCCGCACCCGGACACACAATTGCCACGCACACCAGGAACCGGGCGATAAATCCTCTCGGACATCGAGAACTGGAAAAGGTCGCAAGATTCGGCTCGAAAGCGCGCGCCAGCGTAGCTTTCATTCAACCCTCCCCGAGTACGCGTTTCTTATTTCCCAACGCGATTCGCCGACAGCAAACACATCGCATTGAGCGCGCGGCATAGTCATAGTTATACCCACTGGACGGCAACGCGTACAGTCGGGATTCCCCGACACACCGTGTCAGGTAAACCCAATAAGGAATCCAGCTCCGGGATGCCTTCGGCGGACCCGATGTCATCCAAAACTTGTCCGCTCAGGCGAAAAGCTCTTCCGGGTCTAGGTCTTGCGGGCTAGTAGCAAGACGCTACTTCAACAATCCCTTCACTCCCCCACCGCCACACCCTCTCTCCGCGGATCCGCCCCACCCGTCCACCCATCCCGCGTGCGCAGAATCCCGTGCAGGCCGCTCGCTTCGGGACGGATGCGCACGCTGTGCCCCATGCGCTGCAATTCCGGCGCGAGTTTCTCCAGCGCGGTGCCCTCTTCGAGTTCCGTGGGCCCGTTGCGGCTGCCCATGCGCGGACTGGCGATCGCCTGCTGGATGTCCATGCCCCAGTCGAGCACGTTCACGAGCGTCCGAGCGACGTAGTTGATGATCGAGTGCCCGCCGGGCGAGCCGATCACCATGACGAGCTTTCCGGTTTCGTCGAACACCATGGTCGGCGCCATCGAGCTGCGCGGGCGCTTCCCGCCTTCGACGCGGTTCGCGACCGGCTTGCCGCCTTCCTCCGGCACCCAGGAAAAATCGGTGAGCTCGTTGTTGAGGAGGAACCCGCGCACCATCTGGCGGTTGCCGAACGCCGACTCGATGCTCGCGGTGAGCGCGACGGCGTTGCCTTCGGCGTCGACGACCGAGACGTGCGTGGTCGAAAGCAGCTCGAGCGGCTCGGCGAGGCCGAAGCTCGCGCGCACGCCCTCGGGAACGCCGGACTGCGCGCGGCCCATGGAGCGCTTCGGATCGATCAGCCGCGCACGCGCGGAAAGGTAACGCGCATCGAGCAGCGCGGCGAGCGGCGCGGCGACGAAATCCGGATCGGCGATGTAGCGGTTGCGGTCGGCATAGGCGAGCCGTCCCGCTTCGGAGAAAAGGTGCACGGCCTGCGCCGAGTCGGGCCCGACGTTGCGCAGGTCGAAGCCTTCGAGGATGCGCAGGATCTGCAGGACGGCGAAACCGCCCGAGCTGGGCGGCGGCATGCCGCAGACTTTCCATTTCCGGTACGCACCGCACAGCGGCTCGCGCGACTTTGCCGAGTACGCAGCGAAATCGGCCTCCGCGAGATCGCCCGGCGATACCTTGCGGCCACGCACCGCGGCGGCGATGTCGCGCGCGATCGCGCCGCGGTAGAAGGCGTCCGCCCCGCGCGCGGCGACTGCCTTCAGCACCGCGGCGAATTCGGGATTGCGGAGCAGCGTCCCTGCGGACTTCGCCTGCCCGTCCGCGAGATAGAAGTAGCGCCGCGCTGCATCGTCGCGCGCGAGAAACTTTTCCGCGGCGAGGAGCGCGTGCAGCCGGGCCGACACCGGGAAGCCCGACTCGGCGAGGCCGATCGCCGGCGCGAACAGCTCCGCCCAGGCAAGCCTGCCGTGCTTCGCGTGCGCGAGTTCGAACAGGCGCAACAGGCCCGGCACCCCCGCCGAACGCCCGCTGACGATCGCCTCCGGCCAGTCGAGCGGTTTTCCCGACGCCGCGAGGAAGCGCTCGGGCCGCGCGGCCGCCGGCGCGGTCTCGCGGCCGTCGTAGGCGTCCAGGCGCCCCGCGCGCGCGGCGAAATGCAGGAGGAACGCTCCGCCGCCGATGCCGGAGGACTGCGGCTCGACCAGATTGAGGACGAGCTCGGTGGCGATCGCCGCGTCGAGCGCGCTGCCGCCGCGCTTCAGGATATCCGCGCCGGCACGCGCGGCGAGCGGATGCGCCGCCACCACCATGAAGCGCTGCGCGGTGACGAGTTGCTTCGGGGTGATACCGGTCGCGGGCTCGGGAGCGGGCTGGGCGCAAAGGCTGGACGCGGCAAGAAAAACCCCGACTGCCGCAAAGGCGCTACGCCAGAAATTTCCCTTGGAGGCCGTTTCAGAATTACCGAAACGGCCTCCGACGTAGGAGAGTATGAGGGGATGTGTCCCCTCATCTTGTAACCGGGTCTTAGGCATATGGCGGATTGTAATCCGTCATATCCGCGTAGATCCCGAGCTGAAGCTCTTCAGCGCCCCGGCACGACGATGCGCGGACCCTCGCCCGCCATGTCCAGCATCAAGGCGTTCATGCGGCGCACGAACCCGGCCGGGTCCTCGAGCTGCCCGCCTTCGGCGAGGAGCGCCTGTTCGAAGAGCAGGCTCCCCCAGTCGGCGAAATGCGCCTCTTCCCTGCCCAGGCGCTGCACCATCGGATGCGCGGGATTGATTTCGAGGATCGGTCTCGAGAGAGGCGCTTTCTGCCCGATCGACTTGAGGATGCGCGCGAGGTTGCCGCCCACGTCGTGCTCGTCGGCGACCAGGCACGCGGGCGACTCCGACAGGCGCGAGGTGACGCGCACCTCCTTCACCTTGTCGCCGAGCGCGTCCTTCAGTTTCGCCACCAGCACCTTGTTCTCGCCGGCGAGCTTCTGCGCTTCTTTCTTCTCATCCTCGCTCTGCAGCTTGCCCAGGTCGAGCGCGCCCTTGGCGACCGAGGCGAGCGGCTTGCCCTCGAACTCGGGCAGGCCCGCCACCAGCCATTCGTCGACGCGTTCCGAGAGAATCAGCACTTCGATGCCGCGCTTTCGGAACGCTTCCAGGTGCGGGCTGTTCTTCGCGGCAAGGAAGGTCTCCGCGGTGACGAACCAGATCTTGTCCTGGCCTTCTTTCATGCGCGCGACGTAGTCGGCGAGGGACACGCTTTGTTCCTCGCTGTCGGTGTGCGTCGAAGCGAAGCGCAGCAGTTTGGCGATGGGTTCGCGGTTGCCCGCGTCCTCGCCGGCGCCTTCCTTCAGGACGCGCCCGAACTCCTTCCAGAAGGTCGCGTACTTCTCCTTCTGGTTTTCCGCCAGGTCCTCGAGCAGCGACAGCACGCGCTTCGCGCAGCCGGCGCGGATCGCCTCGATGTCGCGGCTCTCCTGCAGGATCTCGCGCGAGACGTTGAGCGGCAGGTCGCTCGAATCGACCACGCCGCGCACGAAGCGCAGGTACGCCGGCAGCAGCTGCTCTGCGTCGTCCATGATGAACACGCGCCTCACGTACAGCTTCAGCCCGTGGCGCTGCTGCCGGTCCCACAGGTCGAAGGGCGCACGCGAGGGCACGTACAGCAGCTGCGTGTATTCCTGGCGGCCCTCGACGCGGTTGTGCGTCCAGGCGAGCGGCGCCTCGAAGTCGTGCGCCACGTGCTTGTAGAACTCGACGTACTGCTCGTCGCTCACTTCGCCCTTGGGCCGCGCCCACAGCGCGCTCGCCTGATTGACGGTCTCGTCCTCGTCGGTGGCGACCTCTACCGACCTTTCCTTGTCCCATTTTATTTTCTTCATCACGATGGGAATCGCAATGTGGTCGGAGTACTTGTGCAGGATTTCCTTCAGCCTCGCCTCGGAGAGCAGCTCGTCCTCGCCTTCGCGCAGGTGCAGGGTCACCTCGGTGCCGCGGTCGGCCTTGTCGAGGGCCTCGATGGTGTATTCGCCGCCGCCGGCGTTCATGTCGCAATGCCAGCGCACGCCCTCGCCGGCCGGCAGACCGGCGCGGCGCGTCACCAGCGTGACGCGGTCGGCGACGATGAACGAGGAGTAGAAGCCCACGCCGAACTGGCCGATGAGGCGCGCGTCCTTGGCCTGGTCGCCGGTGAGCGCCTGGAAGAATTCGCGCGTGCCGGACTTGGCGATGGTGCCGATATTCCGGATCACCTCGTCGCGCGACATGCCGATGCCGTTGTCCGAGACGCTGAGGGTGCGCGCCTGCCTGTCGAAGGCGACGCGGATCTTCAGCTCGGCGTCGCTGCCGTAAAGGGCGTTGTCCGACAGCGCCTCGAAGCGCAGCTTGTCGGCGGCGTCGGAAGCATTCGAGACGAGTTCCCTCAGGAAGATCTCCTTGTTGCTGTACAAGGAGTGGATCATGAGGTTGAGCAGTTGCTTTACCTCGGCCTGGAAGCCGAGGGTTTCCGCGATGGCGGCCATGGCGTGACTCCGAACGCTGTCTATCGGTTGCAGGTACGTACACAGTCAGTGCGTACGTCGTAGTACGTATACAGTCAATGCTACGGACCGGTGCGGCCCGCGCGGACCGAAGGATGGGGCCTGCCGCGACGGATTTCAAGCCCGCCTGCCTGCGCCGCTGTCCTTCGGCACCGCCGTCCTTCTGCACCGCTGCCCGCCTGCACCGC
>JBGPTG010000191.1:0-6937 GCA_041490545.1 Gammaproteobacteria bacterium | reverse complement strand
GAGCGCGTCGCACTGGATTTCGCGCTCGCCGCCGCTTCCGTTCCCAACGACGTTACCGACGAAATGTTCGCCGATATGCGCAAGCACTGGAGCGAGAACCAGATCGTCGAGATCGCCGCGGTCGTGGCTTACTTCGGATTCCTCAATCGGTGGAACGACACGATGGGTACGCCGATCGAGAGCGAGCCGATCGCGGTGGGCGAAAAGTTCCTCGCAGCGCACGGCTGGAAAATCGGCAAACACGGATAGCGTTTGCCGTACCCAGCCCAAGCGGATTTCTCAGTATAGGTCGTAGTGTAGGTTGCGCTTTTTCCGCGATTTTCTCATAGCGGAAGAGCACCGCTGCATCATGGGCGTATGTTCGGCGAGCGACGGCTCGGGCATCTGCGACGCGAAGCTCCAGTCGAATCAGAAAAGAAACGCGATTCCGTCGAGCTCGGCTTCCGAGTTGACGATGTCCACGCGCTTGGCGGCGATCCGGAAGCCGTCCTCCGTCCGCCGCAGCCGATGCTCGACCAGCGCGCCAAACACCCGCTGACGCTCTTTTCTGTATTCGATCACGACCTGGGAAGATCCGACGAGAATTTCGCTTCCGGCGTCCTGCTCGATCATCACGTTGCCGACTTGGTGTACGGTGCGCGCGGCCGGCAGCCGCGCGTGCGCCCGCGGGTCGCGGTACTGGCGCACGCGGATCTCGAGCAGCGTCCGGTCGTCGAAAATGATGGAGCTCGTGCTCCAGGGATCTTTCTGGTCGCGCTCGAGCGGTACCCAGTAGGTCGCGTCCTCCGTATACAGGAGCAGCCATTCCTCGAGTCGCTGGCGGTCGAGTAGCGATGCCTCACGGTACAGGAACTGCTCCACCTCGCGCAGCGAGACAGACTCCGGCACGGCTTTGGGCACGGCGCTCATGTCATTCGGCGGTCATGTAGCGCAGCCAGGCGGCAAACTGGCTGCGGATGTGGATCTCGCTCGTGCCGGTGGCACCGCGTTGCGTCGGTGCGGCGTCGTCTGTGTCGCCGCCCTGGCCGCGACCCAGGTATACCCAGTCACCCGCCTGCGCGCTCAGCCCCTTTTGCACGCGCTCGTAGATTTCCAGATCGTCTGTAAGGACCAACGAGCCCGTGCCGTTCACGACGTTGGAGAAGGCGATGGTGTCGCGGAACATGTGCTCGGGCGCGCCCTTCAGGCGGAACGAGTACGTGTACACGACGGTGCGGTCGACCGCGAGCGGATGCACGATGCGCAGCTGCCGGAACTGGCCCATGAAGGAGCAGTTGGGGTAGACGATAGAGTTCCAGCGTGTCACCCCCAGAATCTTTGTCGCTCGCTCCGAGCCAACCTTTTTTTCCAGGCGCCCCCGGTACTCGGCGAACACAGGATTGTCCATACCGACGACGAGGCGGCTGTCGGAATGGTAGTCGCCCAAATAGCCGTGGCCGAACTCCGTCGCCCAGATGCCGATGGATTCCCAGACCGACTCCGGCGCGCCGTTCTGGCGCATCTGGCGGATCGCGATGTCGGCATATTTCTCCGGCTGAGTGGGATCGGGCGCCTCGCGTGCTGCCGCCACCGAAGATGCATGAACGTAGTTCGGATGCAGGCCGTCGAGATGATTCTCGAGAACGAGCTTCCAGTTCCCGCGATACGTGTGCTTGAACACGCCACCCGCAATTTCCACTTCACCGTCGGGAGCGCGGTCGACCATGTCGTCGAACGAGGCGCTCATGGGGCCGAGGAAGTCGGAAAGCGCCGGGCCCTCGGCGGCAAGCGAAGCAAACAGGAAGCCGCGGTAGGATTCGACGCGCGGCACCCTGACCAGGCCGAGCCCGGCCTTCTTGCTCTCGAGGTCCGGTCCGTACCCTTGCGCGAGCGGCACGAAGCGCAGGCTGCCGTCGGTACGATAGGTCCAGCCGTGGTACGGGCAGACGAATTCCGCTCGGTGGCCGCGCGCATCCTCGCAGACGGTGCTGCCGCGGTGGCTGCAGCGATTGATCATCACCTTGACCGAACCGTCGGCGTGCCGCGCCACGATCACCGGCTCGCGGCCCATGCGCGTGGTGAAAAAATCGCCGGCCGCCGGAATCTGGCTTTCGTGGCCGAGAATCAGCCAGGCGCGAGCGAACACGCGCTGCATCTCGAGCTCGAAGAGGTCCGGGTCCGAGTACAGCGCGCGGTGCACCCGGTCGGGTCGTACCATCATCGCAAGCTGCTCGCGGCCGAGCATCCCCATGTTGTTCTCCGGTTGCTGCGGCGGCGCGCCGGCGATCGCCTCCGACAAGATTGGCGGAAGAATTTCCGCATCATTCTACTTCGTCGCGCGATATGCAAGGTTTCGCCGCGACCGCCCAAGTCGCAACTTTTTCGTTAAGATCAGCGCCTATGACAACGAAGTTGCGGCGGCAATGATCTCTACACTGGTCGTCGGGGGCGGGATCGGCGGCCTGTCACTCGCCCGCGAGCTGACCATCCGCGGCCTGCCGGTGACGGTCCTCGAGAGGGCTGCGCAGCTCAATCCGGTCGGAGCCGGGATCATCATGAATCCCAACGCGATGCGCGTGCTGGAGCGAAACGGGCTGGCCGACGGGTTGCGCCGCAACGCCTGGCCGTATCTGGTGCGCGAGACCTGCGATCAACGCGGCAGGCTGCTGGCGGTTCGCGACTATCGATCCCTGTACGACTGCGGCAGGCTCGCGACGGGGGCGCTCGTCCACCGTGCGCACCTGCTCGATGTGCTATACCGGGGTGTGCCGCCGGAAGCGGTGCATTTCGGCGTTGTGATCAAGCGCATCGATCTCATGCCCGACGGCGTCAGGGTGGACACCGAGCGCAATGGAAGCTTCGAGGCCGACCTCCTCGTTGGGGCCGACGGGATTCGCTCCGAGGTGCGGCGGCGCGCATTCGGCGAGATCGAGCCTGTCTACATGGGATACCGTTCGCATCGCCTCGTCGTGGACAATGTCGCCGGGACGCGGAACTTCACCGAGTTCCTGGGTCGGGGGCAGCGGGTCGGGCTCGTCCCGGTCTCGGAGAAGCGGGTCTACGTCTGGACCACGTTCAACTCGCCGCGCGGGCGGCCGCCGGTCCTCGACAGCGCGGAGCGCTTCCGCAACCTGTTCAGGCAGTTCACCGACGAGAGGGTGAAGCGCGTCCTGTCCCAGGTCCGATCCCCGGATGAAATCATCTCGACCGAGATCGAGGAGCTCCGACTCGATGAATGGGTGCGCGGCGGGGCGGTGCTGCTCGGGGACGCGGTCCACGCAATGACTCCCAACATCGGCCAGGGAGCCGGCATGGCGATGGAGGACGCGGCCGTGCTGGCCGGGGAACTCGCCTCGGCGCAGCGCGGTGCGCAGCGGCTGGAGCAGGCCCTCGGGAGTTACGTGAAGCTCCGCAAGCCGCGCGTCGAGTCGGTCGTGCGCGTCTCGCGCGAGGTCGGGGACGCGGGGCAGCAATCGAACCCGATCGCGTGCTGGTTCAGGAATCTTCGCATTCACCGGGCGGGCCGCAACGCGGACAAGGCGATGACGGATCTGGAGCGGCTGCTCGCCTTTCCGGGCTAATCGAAAGGAGCATCGCATGGGAAAAATCCGGCACATCGCCATCACGGCGGAGGATCCCTTCGCCACCGCCGAGCTGTTCAAGCAGGCGCTGGGTCTCGAGGAGATCGGCCGGGGAGACAGCGAGCTCGCACGCGAGGTCTACCTCACCGACGGGTACATCAACCTCGCCATCGTATGCTGGAAGCGCACGAAGCAGAATCCGAATCCCTATCCCGAAGGCTACGGCCTCGACCACTTCGGCGTGCAGGTCGACGACCTCGGAGCGGCTGAGGCGCGCGCCAGGGACATCGGCGCCGCGCTCCAGCCCCCGCCCAAGGTGGACTTGTCCAAGCTGGACGGCCGGATCTTCTTCGAAAAGAAATACACCCTCGCCGGCGTGAAGTTCGACCTGTCGAGCCACGGCTGGCCGGTCGCGTCCGAATGAGCGCGATCGCGCTGGAGGCTTCGGGCGTCAGAAAGGTCTACACCAAGAACGGCCAGTCGCTGGATATCCTCGACGTCGAGCGCTTCAGCGTTCGCGAAGGGGAGTTCGTGACCGTTATCGGACCGAGCGGCTGCGGCAAGAGTACCTTCCTGCACATCGTCGGCGGCTTCATCAAGGCCGAGGGCGGCAGCATCCGCGTATACGGCGAGGAAGTGAACGGGCCCGGGCCGGACCGCGGCATGATGTTCCAGGAGTTCGCGCTGTTTCCCTGGCGCACCGTGGCCGGGAACATCGCCTGGGGCCTGGAATCGCAAGGCTTGCCCAAGGCGGAAATCGACGCCGTGGTCGGCAGGTACCTGGAGATGATGAGTCTCGGTGATTTCCGCAATCACTTTCCCGCGGAGCTGTCCGGCGGAATGAAGCAGCGGGTGGCGCTCGCCCGCGTGCTCGCGTTCGATCCGAAGGTGCTGTTGATGGACGAGCCGTTCGGCGCGCTCGACGCGCAGACCCGCGAAACCATGCAGGAGGAGCTGACGCGCCTCTGGGAGCGCACCGGCAAGACGATTGTCTTCGTCACACACGACATCGAGGAGGCCGTCTACCTGGGCGACCGCGTCGTCGTGCTGACGGCCCGTCCGGCACGGGTCAGGGAGGAGGTCCGGATCGCCCTCCCGAGGCCGCGCGGCCTCGAAGTGAAGAAGTCGGTGGAGTGCCTCGAGTACCGCAACCACATCTGGGACCTGATCCGCAGCGAATCGGTCCGCTAGCGAGTCCCTAGCGCGGCAGATAGCCCTGGTCGACCATCTCGCCGACCGTGACGGGTTTCTCCAGCCACTGCAGCTTCTCCAGCATGAACTTCGACAGCCGGTCCAGGCTCGCCACGTCCACGCGCGCATTGGGGTCGCGCTTCCAGTCGGCGTTCCTGAGATAGATGTCCAGCGGCGTGCGCACGAAGCCCGCCTTGTGCAAGTCGCGCTTGGCCTGGCCGGTGTTGGCAAGGTAATACTTCGTGACCGCGACGTAGTCCGCGAGGAACGCACGCACCGCATCGGGCTGCGTCTTGAGGAACTTCTCGCCGAACCAGATATCGAGCAGCTCGTGGTCGTAGCCGATCGCTTCCACGGCGGTGAAGAGCTTCCGCAGTCCGCCTTTGGCAATCTCCGCCGAGTAGAACGGCTCGACGAAAGTCCCCGCGTTGATCTTGCCGGTGCGTACCGCGTCGCCCATTCCGGGGAAGCCCATGGGAAAGATTTTCGCGTCCTTGTCGGGAGCGACGCCGGCGTTGAGCAGCCCGGCGCGCGCCCACAGATCGGTGGCCGTCTTGATGCCGACCACGCCGACCGTTCCGCCCTTCAGGTCCCTGGCGCTGCGCACAGGGCCGTCGTCTTTGACCATGTAAGTGGTACTGAACCACTCTTTGCCCGCGGCTTCGAGGCAGATGCTGGCGACGATCTTCATGTCGACGCCCTGCGCACGCGCGAAGATCACCGCCAGGCCGGGTGCGGTGCCGGCGTCGAGTTCCCCGGCGAGAAACGCCTGGAATCGCTCCGGATTGGCCTGGAACAGGATCTGCGTGAGCCGGTATTTCCTGCCCTGGTTCGGCGTCAGGTCCGGGCGCGCGCTCATCAGCCACACCTGCTCCTCGGCGGCGAAGCCGCGACCGAAACGGATCAGCGGCGGTTCCTGCGCCGCGGCATCGAAACTGATGAACGCGGTGATCGCGAGGAGGCCAACGAGATGAAATCGTTTCACGACTTTCTCCTTCACACGTAATAGGTTTCGAGCTTTTCCCAGTATACCAACCGATCGCGCAGCACCACGAGCGTCTTGTCGAGGAGCCATCCGAGAAGCGCGATCGCCACGACCACCGCGAGCATGCGGTCGGTCTTCAGGGAGGACATTGCGTAGATCACCTGGTAGCCGAGCCCGTCGGCGGAGCTGACCATTTCGGTCATGATGACGACGATCAGCGCGACTGGCAGCGCGACCCGGAACCCGGCGAAGATGAAGGGCGCGGTGGCGGGAAGCACCACGCGCCACAGGATTTCTGCGCGGGAGGCCCCGGCGTTCTGCGCCGACCAGATCAGGACGCGGTTGACGTTGCGCGCCCCGTGGCAGGTGATGATGACGATGGGGTAGAGACACTCCAGGAAAACCAGCGCGACCTTGGAGAGGCTGCCGATGCCGAAGACGAAGATGAAGATAGGGAACAGCGCGAGCTTCGGCACGGCATAGGTGCCGGAGAACAGGGGATCGAGCAGTCCTGCGACGAAAGGGGAGCGCCCCATGAGCATTCCGACGGCGACGCCCGCCACCGCCGCGAGCGCGAAGCCGCCGAGCGCCCGGTGCAGCGAGACCCAGGCCTCGATCAGCCGGTCGGTTCGGGACAGGAACAGGCCGAACTCGTACCCGATGCGCATGAGCGACGGGAAGAGCAGCGGGCTCCACAGGCCGCTGCGGGCCGCGATTTCCCAGCCGAGCAGCAGGGCGCCGATCAGGGCAAACGGCGCAAGCCGCCTCATGCTGCTTGCTCCTGCCAGGCGAGCGCGCGCCCGCGGGCGAGGCGCAGCAGCCGGTCGCCCGCATAGCCGAGGATCGCGATGCTGAGGAGGGACACGTACATGAGGTCGAAGCGCAGGCCGTTCTCGGCGGCGCGGATCAGATACCCGAGACCGGAGCGGGCGTTGATCATCTCGGAGGCGAACATGACGATGAAGGAAAGCGCGAGCGACACGCGCATCCCGGCAAAGATCAGCGGCAGGGCGCTCAGCACGACCACCCTGGAAAAGATGCGCCATCTCCCCGCGCCCATGTTGAGACCGGACCAGACGAGGATCGCCGGGGTGGACTTCGCCCCGTAGTAGGCGTTGATAAACGTCGGGTAGAAGCACGCCAGGGCGATGATCAGGATTTTCGAGAAGTCGCCGATGCCGAACCAGAGCATGAAAAGCGG
>JBGPTG010000190.1:0-6957 GCA_041490545.1 Gammaproteobacteria bacterium | reverse complement strand
GGATGCGCCGCTGCGGCTTGAACACGGTCGGCAGATGCGCGTACGAGTAGAGCGCGACGCGGTCGGGGTTGCTGCGGATCACCTCGGCGAGCGTGCGCGAGAAGCCCTCGACAGTCTGCTTCGGCAGGCCGTAGATGAGATCCATGTTGACCGATTTGAAGCCGTGACGGCGCGCCGCGGCGATCACCGCGTTGGTCTCATCGACGCTCTGCACGCGGTGCACCGCGCGCTGCACCTCGGGGTCGAAGTCCTGCACGCCCACGCTGATGCGGTTGAAGCCGAGCCCGGCGAGCAGACCGATGCGCTCGGGGCTCACCTTGCGCGGATCGATCTCGATCGCATACTCTCCGGAGGGATCGAGGGTGAATTCGGAGCGGATCGTACCGACCAGTTCATCGAGCTCGCTCTCGCTCAGGAAGGTCGGGGTGCCGCCGCCCCAGTGCATCTGGCTGACGTTGCGGTCCTCCGCGAGGCCTTCGGCAACCAGCCGGATCTCGTGCGCTAGGTACCGGAGATACTTCGCCGAGCGGCCGTGGTCCTTGGTGACGATCTTGTTGCAGGCGCAGTAGTAGCAGATCGAGTCGCAAAACGGCAGATGGACGTACAAGGCGAGCGGCCGTGCAAAGCCGCCGATGTTGCGGTTGCGCAGCCAATATCGGTAGGCATCCGCATCGAACGCCTCGATGAAGCGGTCCGCCGTGGGATACGACGTATACCGCGGTCCGTTTCCGCCGTACTTGCGGATCAGATCCAGGTCGACGGCAAGCGAGTTGGACATGCTGCGGCTCGAAGCGTAAGCATTGGTGGGGGCGTCCATTCGTGTCGTACTATGCAGCGCGAGGTAACCCACCCTTTTGACATGGGTCAAACTCTGCGCGGGGGGCGGAGTCGCGCATTCTCGCGGAGCGGGGCGTCGTCGGGGGTGCTTCGTGAAGGGGGCGCCTGCCCGTGCCGCCTTGTAGGACGATTCCGACCCCGCCAATCAGGCGCCACCGACACTTCGATTCAGGCGCCACCGATAGGTGGTGCACGGGCGCCAACCCATAATCACGGTCATGGATAGAGACCTGAAGGCTTCCATCGCGGAGGTGCAGGTGTTTGTCGCACCCCCCGGACGCGCGGTTCCGGCACGCGGGTCGTCGGAGGTGACGCGCGTCAGCACCGGTTGCGCGAACTGCAATCTGCACGAGATCTGCATTCCCTGTGGACTCAACGGCCGGGAGGTGGACCAAGTCGAAGAGCTGATCTACGCGCGCCGGCGCCTCAAGCGCGGCGAGTCCCTGTATCGCGCCGGGGATGCGTTCAATTCGCTCTACGCCGTGCGTAGCGGTTTCTTCAAGACCAGCCAGATGCTGGAGGACGGGCGCGAGCAGATCACCGCGTTCTACATGGCGGGCGAAATCATGGGCATGGACGGCATCGGACCCGAGCGGCACAGCTGCAACGCCGTCGCCCTCGAAGACAGCCAAGTGTGCGTCATCCTCTATTCGCGGCTGGAAGTCCTCAGCCGGCACCTGCCGAGCCTGCAGCAGCAGTTTCACAAAGTCATGAGCCGCGAAATCGCGCGCGAACACGGCGTCATGCTGCTTCTGGGCAGCATGCGCGCCGAGGAGCGCCTCGCCGCGTTTCTGCTGAACCTGTCGCAGCGGTTCGCGGCGCGGCGTTACTCGGGACACGAATTCGTCCTGCGCATGACCCGGGAGGAGATCGGCAGTTATCTGGGGCTCAAGCTCGAGACCGTGAGCCGGGCTTTTTCGAAATTCCAGGACGAGGGCCTGATCAGCGTGCGCCACAAGCGCGTCGGCATCCTCGACGCCGCCGGGCTCAAGCGCATGATCGGCCGGGGCCTGCACTAAAGCAGGCGCGCCGCGATCCGGTCGAGCGCCCGTTCCAGCGCGCCCGCGTCCGTCGTATCGAGGATCGTCGTGCAGGCGCGTTCGTCCTCCTCCAGCGGCTCCCGAGTCGCAAGCTGACGCTCGAGAACCGCCACCCCCGCGTCGGACGCGTCGCCCCCCGCGGCTTGGCGGCTCTGCACCCTGCGACGCAGCTCGCTCTCGGGGGCATTGCACGAGACGACCAGCACCTTCACCCCGAGCTCGCGCGCCAGTGCGACGAAGGCGTCGCGCTCGCTGCGCGAAAGGAACGCGGCGTCGACGAGCGCCGGCCAGCCCGATTCGACGATGCCGCGCGCGAGATGTTCGAGCCGCTCGTAGGTCTTCCGCGTTGCGACAGGGGCGTACAGCCCGCCGAGGAGTCCCGAGCCGCCGCGCGAGCGCGGCGCCAGGCCGTGCAGGCGCTTGCGCTCCACGTCGGAGCGCAAGCGGACGGCGCCGGTGCGCTCCAGCAGTCCCTGCGAAACCGTGGTCTTGCCGGAACCGGAGAATCCGTGCATGAGGACGAGGAAGGGTTGCGAGCCTCGCGCCAGAGACTCGGCGAGCGTCAGGTAGCCGTGGTATTCGCGCTTCAGCGACAGGCGCTCGCCGGCGCTGTTGCGCGGCTGCTGCGCGCGGATGCACGCGATTTTGGCACGAACCATGGCGCGATAGACGAGGTAAAAGCGCAGCACGCGCAGCCCCGCGTAGTCGCCGGTCGCCTCCAGGTAGGCGTTCAGCAGGCGCCAGGCGGCCGCATCCAGGCGGTGATCGAGTAGATCCATCGCGAGGAACGCGACCTCGCTCATGACGTCGATCCAGCGCAGCTCCGGGCTGAACTCGATGCAGTCGAACGGCACCGGCCGATCGTCCAGGAACACGATGTTGCGCAGGTGCAAGTCCCCATGACACTCGCGCACGCATCCGTCGCGCCTGCGGGCGGAGAAGGCCTCGCGATTCCGGGACGCCTCCGAGCGTGTCCAGGCGCGCAGGCGCTCGAGTCGTTCGTGTTCCTCGGGGTCGCTCAGCAGGGCCTCGATCGCATCGAAGTTGCGCAACGCCGGCGCGGCGACGTTGCGCGCCGAGCCGAATTTGCTGCGCGCGGGCGCCGCCGGAATCGAGGCGTGAAAGCCGGCGATTACCGCAGCCATGGCGTCGATCCGTGCCGGGCCGAGCTCGCCGCGCGCGGCGAGCCGGTCGGCCAGGGCTTCCTGCGGGAATCGCCGCATCTTCAGCGCGTAGTCGATGGCCGGGCCGGCGGCGCCGATGCGCGGGGCGTTCGCGGTCCCGGCAACCGGGACGACTTCGAGATAGAGATCCGCGGCGGTGCGGCGGTTGAGCCGCAATTCCTCGGTGCAGTAGTATCTGCGCGCCTGCAGCGTGCTGAAATCGAGGAAGCCGAGATTCACGGGCTTTTTCAGCTTGTAGGCGTAGTCCCCGGCGAGGAATACCCACGAGATGTGCGTTTCGATAAGCTCCACCCGGCCGACGGCATGGGGATAGCAGAGCGGGTCCTCGAGCGCTGGGGCCGATAGCTCGCCCGGCGGCGGGCTCGCACCGGCCGGCGGCTCGATCTCCTCCGGGAGCGAGAGACGGCTCATCGAACGGTGTCGGCGGCGTCGCCGGGGTCCGGCTGGCGACCTAGAGTTTCGGTTCGCGGGATGCGTGCAGCCGCTCGTAGGAGCGCTGGCAATCGAAACAGCGGCGCGCCGCGGGTTGCGCGTGCAGCCGCTCGGGGGCGATGTCGCCGCCGCAGTCTTCGCACGCGCCGTAGTTCCCGTTCCGCAGGCGCTCCTGCGCCGCCTCGAGTTCGCGCAGCTCCAGCAGATCCCGCGAAAGCTCCGCCTGGTCGATGTCGGCAATCAGGTCGGCTTGCGCGGCATCGCCGCTGTCGGTTACCGGACCCGTGACCGCGGAGAACACATCCTCGCGGGCGCGCCCGGCATCCTCGCGGATCTCGGCCCGCAGGACCTCGAGCCGCCGCTCGATCGTGCGTTTCAGGTCGCTCAGTTGCTCGTGGTTCAATGGCATTGCGGTTCTCCTTGCGCTAGCGGTGACTGGGGGCCGGTGCCCGTATAATGCAGATGGCCCGATCGTGCATTAATATGCCCCCGGCGGTGTCCGGCGGTTTGACGTGGGTCAAATCGGGCACCGGAGATCGCCCTACCGCAGGACTGCGAACATCGCATGAACGCTCCTCTGCGCAATGACCGCCCTTTCCCGGCTCCGGCCGACTTGTCCGCAGGCCGCTTGCTACTCATCTTCGGACCGGTGCTGGCCCTGGGCATTTTCACAGTCCTGCTCGCGCTGCTCGCCGGCCTGTTCGGCTGGTTCCCGCACGAGATGTACCTGGTGGCTACGGTCGTCGGCGCCCTGGTGATGCTGCTCGCGATCGTCCTGTTCTTCCGGCAATCCTCGGGGCGACGGGTATCCGAACTCGCGCTGCACAACGCCGAGGCGCGCATCGCGGACATCGTGAATTCCGCGATGGACGCGATCGTCTCCACCGACGCGTCGCAGCGGATCGTGCTCTACAACGCGGCGGCCGAAAGGATGTTCCTCTATTCGCGCGAAAGCATCCTCGGCCAGCCTCTCGACAAGCTCATCCCGCAGCGCTTCCGGGAGGGGCACCGGAAGCACGTCGAGAATTTCGGCCGGGAGGGCGTCACCTCGCGCCGCATGGATCGGCAAGCAGTATTGGCCGGCGTGCGGGCCAACGGGGAGGAATTCCCGATTGAAGCGTCGATCTCCAAGCACAGCGAGAACGGAAAAACGATATTCACCGTGATCCTGCGGGACGTAACCGCGCGCGCGCGCGCGGACGAGGCACTGCGCAAGTCGCAGGCGGAGTTGCGCGAGTTCGCCGCCGCCGCGCATTCGATCCGGGAACAGGAGCAGGGCCGCGTCGCCCGGGAACTGCACGACGAGCTCGGCCAGGCGCTGACTGCGCTGAAAATGGACGTGGCCTGGATCGGCGCGCAGTTGCACAAGAGCCAGGAGGCCGTTGCGCACAAGCTAGGCGCCATGCAGGACATGCTGGACGGCACCGTGGCCGCGACGCGGCGAATCTCGGCCGACTTGAGGCCGCTGATGCTCGATGACCTCGGGCTCATTCCCGCGGCCGAATGGCTGGTGCAGAATGTCTCCGAGCGCACCGGCATCCGCTGCGAACTCGAGATCGGGGCGCCCGACCTGGAATTGCAGGATCCGCAGGCAAGCGCTTTGTACCGCATCCTGCAGGAGTCTCTCACCAACGTTGCACGTCACGCCAAGGCGAGCCAGGTCGGCGTCCGCCTGGATCGCGTCGGCGACACCGTTACGCTGCGTGTGTGCGACGACGGCCGCGGCTTCAACGTGAACGAGGCGCGCAAGGGCAATTCCTATGGCCTGCTCGGTCTGCGCGAGCGTACCTACCTGCTCGGTGGCGAGGTGCGCATCGACAGCGAACCGGGCAAAGGCACCACCATCGAGGTGAGCGTTCCGCTCGGGGACGGAGGGCGGCCATCGTGATACGCATCGTCATCGCCGACGATCACCCTATCGTGCGCGAGGGGTTGAAGCAGGTGCTCGGCCTGGCGGCAGACCTCGCCGTCGCCGGCGAGGCGCAGAACGGGCAGGAGGTCATGCAGCGGGTCCGGGAACTCGATTTCGACGTGCTCCTGCTCGACATGTCCATGCCCGGCAAAAGCGGCATCGAGCTGATCAAGCAGGTGCACGCCGAGAAGTCCAGGCTGCGCATCCTGGTCCTGAGCATGCACCAGGAGGAGCAGTACGCCGTGCGCGCGATCAGGGCCGGCGCGGTGGGTTACCTCACCAAGGACAGCGCTTCGACGCAACTCGTCCCGGCCATACGCAAGGTCGCGGGCGGCGGGGTTTTCATCACCAACGCGGTGGCCGAGCAGCTCGCGCTCGGCGCGATGCCGCAAAGCGACGGGCCGCCGCACAGCGCGCTCTCCGACCGCGAATTCCAGATTTTTCGCCTGCTCGTTTCCGGCAGGGCCGTCACCGACATTGGCGAAGAGCTGAATCTTTCGGTGAAGACGGTGAGCACGCACAAGGCGCGGATCATGCAGAAAATGAACATGAGCAATCCCGTTGAACTCATTCGCTACGCCATCCGTCACCGCCTGATCGACGACCCGGACGCCGGCGGCGCCTAGCCGGCCCTGCCGCTGGGAGCCTTGCGGGCGGCGCCTTGCCCGGCACCGAGTGCCGGCCCGTGCCGTCGTAGGACGATTCCTAGGGCCCGCTTGCCCTGCGTCCTACAGCGGTATTGAGGATGCGCCGACGCGCAGTTTCAGGCTCCGCCGATATCGCGGCGCCGCACTCCTGCAGATACTACACGCCATGGAATCCCTGCATGCCGCCCGGGCCCGCGTGTTCATCGTCGAGGATTCCGCTTCGATACGCGAGCGCCTCTACGAGCAACTCCGCGAAATCGACGGCGTATCGGTCATCGGCAATACCGACACCGCGGAGTCGGCCGTCGAGACGATCCTTCGCACGCGGCCGGACTCGGTGATTCTCGACATCCATCTCTTCGAGGGCAACGGCATGGACGTGCTGCGCGAAGTGCACGTCCAGGCACCGGAGGTGATGTTCATCGTGCTCACCAACCACTCGAACGCGCAGTACAGGCGCGCCTGCCTGCAGGCGGGCGCGCGATATTTCTTCGACAAGAGCGCCGAGTTCGGCAAAGTCATGGAAGTCATTGCCGGGCTCGGCGCCGCGCGACACTAGCGCAGAGAACGAATCATCACCGGAAGAACGCAACAAAGGAGAAGCTCCATGGTAGCCACGGCAACCGTACCCGTCTTCGAACCGGCGCAAAGAGCCGCGATCCCGCTGCGAGAGGTGGCCCGCACGAGCGTGGCCAAGCTCAACACGCGCTGTTCGAGTTGCGGCCTGCGCGAACTGTGCCTGCCCTGCGGCCTCGCCGACCAGGACGTGGACCGCATCGACGAACTGATCTACACGCGGCGGCGCGTGAAGCGCGGTGAAAGCCTGTACCGCGCGGGCGACGCCTTCAATTCGCTCTACGCGGTGCGCAGCGGCTTCTTCAAGACGGTACAGAACCTCGAGGACG
>JBGPTG010000189.1:0-6968 GCA_041490545.1 Gammaproteobacteria bacterium | reverse complement strand
GACCAGAAGTGCCCGCTCTCTTCGTCACGGAGGTAAAAGGCTTCTCCGCTCGAATCGCTTACGGGGTCGTTGTACCAGGGAGTCAGGCGGAACTCATGGGCGTTCTCGCTCCAGGTGTAGGCCGGGCCGCTCTCCGAGATGACGGTTCCAAAGTGCGGGTTCGCCAGCACATTCACCCACGGTGCCGGCGTCACGTGCCCGCGCGCGGTCGTGATGACGTACTCGCGCCCATCGGGGGTGAATCCTCCGAGTCCGTTGAAGAAGATCAGATCGTGGCGCGGCGACTCGACCGCGGCCGCCGGGGTTTCGGCGCGGCGGGCCCGGGTCGGCTTGAAGCGTGGAACCCGCACTTCCACAACGCTGCGGCGGTTGATCTGTTCCCCCAGCGCTCCCCGCCTGTCGGTGATGATGGCACGCGCGACCGATTGGAGCAGAATGCGGTCCTCTTCCGATATCTGCTCGGCCCGCCGCACGAAGATTCCGCCCGGTCGATCCATCACGTGTGCTTCGATGCCCGCGGCAATCAGCCCCATGATCTGTTCCTGGAGCAGTTGCCGGTAACCGGCGCGATCTTCGTTCCAGATCACTAGGTCCACAGCCAGTCCCTTCAGGCGCCAGTACGCGTGGGCCTGCACGAGCTGGCGCACCAGATCGATATTCGCCAGGTCTCCAATCTGCAGCAGCACGATCGGCAAATCGCCGGAAATGGCGTAGCCCCATAGACTGGATTGCCCGCGGCGGTTCTTGCCGAGAACGGCTGCGTCGGCGCGCAGCGAGGGATTGGCGTAGATGACGGAACCGGCAAGGCGTCCATAGAGTTGCGCGTCGGACTCCGTGGCGTTGATCTGCCGCAGGGTCACCGAGCTATGGGTCCACGCCAGATCGAAGACGCGATCCGCCAGATGCCGATCCTGGTATTTCTTGACCAGGCTCAAGGCTGCGTCGCGGGTTTCGCCGATGCCGGAGACCATATCGATCGTTGCCGATCGTTCCGGATCGAGCGTTATGCGATAGCGGATCGCAACAATCGGATCCAGCACCGAACCCTCGCTGCCCGAGAGCGCCACCGGTTCGCTCATCGCTTGAGGAGCGGCGACCGTGCGCCCGCGGCCGATGAACCGCATGCGATCGGTCTCGTAGGAAATCTCTCCGATGTCCGCCCCGTGCACGGCCATCAGGTGAAACATCCAAGGCGAGTGCTCCTCGAGGGAGCGGGGCCGGCGCGTGCAGAGGATTGCCTGCCGCTCGCGCATGATCTCGGTCTGAACGAAGAGATTGCTGAACGCCGGATGCAGTGCGTCCGCGGTGGACGGCGCGAGAACGACTTCCGCGTAACTCGTAACGTCGATCGTTCTGCTTGTCCGAGAGCGGTTGGTGATGTGGAGTCGGCGCAGTTCGATGTCGTCTTCCGGCGAAACAACGATCTCGGTATGCGTATCGATGTCGTGGTCGCTGCGCCGGAATTCCGCGCGCCCCTCCGAGAAAATCGCTTCGTAAGCTTGCGATCGCTTGAGCGCCGGCTGATGAGCGGTTGACCAGAACACCCCGCTCGTCACGTCGCGGATGTAACAGAAAGTGCCCCAATTGTCGCGGGTACTGTCTTCGCGCCAGCGCGTGACGGCGAGGTCTTTCCAGCGACTGTAGCCGCCGCCCGCGTTCGTGACCATCACGTGGTATCGGCCGTTCGATAGCAACTGCACCTCCGGTACCGGAGTGTCGGGGCTTACGAGTACGCGCACCGGCATCTCCGGGCCGCTGACAAGCGCACGAATGTCGGACAATTCGGCGGCGTGCAAATGGAACGCGGTCGCCTTTGGAATTCGCTCCTGAAGCAGCAACATGGTCGCCTGGAACAGTGGATCCGACTCGAATCGCTTCTGCATCGGACGGCCCAGCAGCAAATAGGCCAGGGAGAGCAGGCTCATGCCCTGGTGGTGGGCCATGTAGGACCGAACCACCACGCTCGATTCCCCCCGCAGTTGACGTGGCGGGGTGTAGTCGATGGCCTCATAAAAGCCGAATTTTCCTTCCAGCCCTTCAGCGGCGAGTCGCTGCAGATTCAGGCACGCTGCCTCGGGCGCCACCATCAGCGCGAGCGCCGAAGCATATGGCGCAATGACCAAATCCTCGGCAAGCCCGCGCTTGAGCCCCAGGCCGGGAACGCCGAAGGCGCGGTACTGGTAGTTGAGATGAATGTCGACCGCGTTGTAGCCGGACTCCGATATGCCCCACGGTACGCCGCGCTGGTTCCCGTACGCGATCTGTCGCTCCACCGCCGCCTTGCAGGTCTGGTCGAGCAGGGTGTTTTCATAGGTCGGCATCACCAGGAGCGGCATCAGGTACTCGAACATCGAACCGCCCCACGACAGGAGAATCGGCTCGCCGCCGGCGGTCGTGAGCAGGCGCCCGAGGGCAAACCAGCTCTCCTGCGGCAGTTGTCCCTGGGCAATCGCCACGAAACTGGACAATCTCGATTCCGAGGCCAGCAGATCGTAGTAACTCGAGTCGCGCCGGCGCTCACCAACGTTGTAGCCGATAGCCAGCACATGACGCGCCTTGTCGTAGAGGAAATCATGATCCATCCGGGCGAGTTCGCCGGCCTGCAATGCAAGGCGTTCGATGGTCGCGATCCGCTCATTGGCGCGCCGGCTTGCTTCCGTGATGGCTTGTCGCAGTTGATCGAGCCACCCGCTTTCCTCGGGCGTCGCGTCCGCGTCGAGCCGACGCCCGATTGCCGGCAGCAACACCGCCTCGAGTCTCGCCAGCTGGCGCAGCGTCGGGATCTCGCCAATGTCCGGGAAATCGCTGAGCCTGCCTGGCGCAGCCGGCAGCACTATCCATGGAGCGAGAAACGTCAGTTCATCAAGGGCGCTCCGGCATTGCCGGGCTAGCGCCTGTGCCCACCACTTCGCTTCGCTCTCGGGACCGGCGTCGAAGTTGCCGGCCACCCCCGCAGCGAACGCCGCGAGCCGATCAAGCCAACGCCACGCCGCCGAGACGGTGGCAGGCCGGGAATCGTATGCGGATTCCAGATCCTTCTGGAGTTGGGCGAGTTCGGGAGACGCGGCTTCTCCTGCAACGTCCGCAACGTCCGTAAGAATACTGAGGGCGTCGCCGAGCCCGTCAAACACTCGTGCCCCCAGGATCTTGTCATCGGGTAGCGCGATCAGTCCCGGGCGCAATGTCAGCAGATGGCCCGCGAGATTCCCGCTGTCCACCGACGAAATGTAGAGAGGCGGCAGCGGCTGCAGAGACTGCGTGTCATACCAGTTGTAGAAGTGACCCTGGCAACGTTCCAGGGCCGCCATGGTGTGGAGTGCATTCGCCGTGCGCTCGATAAGTTGTCCGGCCGGAATGTAGCCGAAGTCGTACGCGGACAAATTCGCGAGCAGCGCAAATCCCATATTGGTCGGCGACGTGCGATGCGCGAGCGCGGCACCGCGATACTCCTGATAGTTATCCGGTGGCAGCCAATGTTCTTGCGGGCCGACGAAGGTTTCGAAGAACGCCCAGGTCTTTCGCGAAATCTTCCGGAGGAAGAGGAGCTGGTCAGCCGTCAGTCTCGCTTCGCGGCGAGCGAGCGGCCGGCTGATCCACCAGGCGACGGTGGGGGCGGCAAACCAGAGGCACAGTATCGGCCCGGCCACTGCCAGCGCGGCCGGATTCGATGCCGCCAGATAGACCGCCGTGGCAGAGGCGATAACGGGCGCGATCGCCATCGACCGGCAGGAGGCGATGAAGTCCGTGCGGCTCAGACGATCCGGCTCGCCCGACGGATTCCATTCCAGAAGTCGCTTGCGCGTGACCAGCATCCGCCCAGCCGTGCGTGCGATCGCATCCAGACTGAAGAACGCCTCATACGGAAGGCATACGAGCGTAAACGCCGCCTGAGCGAAGTGCCGGCCAGCTGCGCGTAATGCCGCGGCGAGATGCGGGCCCAGCAGCGCATCGTCCGGTTTCTGGAGCATTTCCAGAATGGAGGCAATCAAGGGAGGAATCAGGATGATTCCGATCACCGCCAAGGTCCAAAACCAGGCGGGTGACAAGGTCGTCCAGCCCAGCACCAACAGGAGCGTCAATGCCAAAGGCACGAGACTGCGCCGAAGGTTGTCGAAAATCTTCCATTGGGACAGATGCGAAAGCGGATTTGCCTGGCGGCTGGCGCCGTGGCCTGGAACGTGAGGCAGCAGCCACGGCGCAATCTGCCAATCCCCGCGAATCCAGCGGTGCCGGCGGCTCACGTCCGCGCCATAGCGGGAAGGATAGTCCTCGTATAAGTGCACGTCGCTCAACAGCCCGGCGCGCGCGTAACACCCTTCCAGCAGGTCGTGGCTGAGTATCTGGTTCTCGGGAAAGCGCCCCTTGAGCGAGCGCTCGAATGCATCAACGTCATAGATCCCCTTGCCGATAAACGAGCCCTCACCGAACACGTCCTGGTAAACATCGGAGACGACGCGCGTATAGGGGTCGATGCCGGGCTCACTCCCGCATAGCCGCGCATACCGTGAACGGTTCGTACCGGGCAGGCTCACAGCCATGCGCGGCTGAAGGATGCCGTACCCCTCACAGACGCGCTGCTTGTCTTCATCGTAGCGCGCACGATTCAGCGGGTGCGCCATGGCTCCGACAAACTGGCGCGCCGTATCGCGCGGTAATTGCGTATCCGTGTCAAGGGTGATCACGTACTTTACGTTCGATGAGATGTCGGTTTTACCGACGACGAGCGAGAAGCGATCCCTTGAGCCGCCGCGTAGCAGCGAATTCAATTCCGCCAGCTTCCCTCGCTTGCGCTCGTAACCCATCCAAATCCGCTCCTGAGGATTCCAGCGGCGCGGGCGATGGAGGAGAAAGAAAGCGTCGCCTCTTGCGCTCCGGTACTTTTCGTTCAGCTCTTCGATTCTTTTTCGGGCCAGCAGCAACAGCGGTTCGTCCTCCGGTAGCGTTTCCTCGTGCGCGTCCTGAAAATCAGTCAGCAGGCCGAAGCGCAGGTTTTCGTCCTGATTCGCCAGGTACCTAACTTCAAGCGCCTCGATCAGATCCTCGATGTTTTGAGCGCTGATGAGCATGGCCGGGACCACCGCCAGAGTCCGGAATTCCGGCGGAATTCCCCCCGAAAAGTCCATTCGCGGCAGCGGATGCGGCGTCGCCAGCAACGTGGCCAGCCAGTTCACCAGCGCGACCGCCAAATGACTTGCGCACAGCAGCGCGAGGACGCCGATCAGCACAAGTGCCCAATCGGGCACCCCGCTCGTATGCGCTTTCGCCAACAGGCCTGCGGTGAGGATCACCGTGATCAGCGTGATCGTGCCCAGATACAGGAACAACGGGAACTGCCCCCCCGTTCTCCGCAGAGCCTCGGAGACGGAAAGGCGCGCCTCCGCCGTTCGTTCGAGCTGGGGCAGTCCCTTGTCGATCAGGTAGAACCCGACATGTGCCGCTCGATCGTCACCGCCTTTCCTGGCCGTGCCGTCGTGCGCCAGTTGGATCGCTTTGCGCGCCACCTCGCTTTCCGAAAGGCGGCTGCCTTTCGCTATCTTCTCCACGACGTGCCGGTAGCGATCACGGGTGGCAAAATCCATCTTGCCGTAGACCCCGCCCGGATCCTCCCGCAGTTTCTTCTCGACGACGCTCATCGTCTCGACGAACTCGCGCCAGTCCATCGCTCCCAGAAAGCGGAGACTGCCGATGCTGTTGCTGATGGAGACCTGGTCGGCGGCCTGTTGCTGGTTTTCCGACTGCACCAACTGCTCGATGGTCAGGCCATCCTCGGAGAGTCGCTGCTCGATCCAGGTGAGCGGCAATGCCAAGGCGGGGCTCTGTCCCTGCAAGCGGCGCGCGAATTCCGCAACAAACGAGCTCACCATCGGCTCGCCCGACCGTGCCATATCCGCGATCGCCAGGATCAGACTCTTCGGGTCCTTCCCGGCAACCTCCATCATCTGATCCGCCCAATAGTCGGCGCCGTTGCGGTGGATCCTGTTGGCGGCGATCCGCGCTCCAACACGCCGGAGATTCTCGACCAGCGCCAGGCGTAACATGATGGGGATTGCCCACAATTCGCCTAACCTGAGGGCTGTAACCTTCTGGTAGGCCGCTACGAAGCCTCTGAGACTTTCCGAGTCCACTCTCCCATCGCCGTGCGAGATTGTTTCCAGAGCAATGTCGTAGACGCGCGGAAACCCCGCCGATGGGCCGTTCTGCAAGCGCGGTAGTTCCCGGCTGTAACCCTTTGGCAAGTGTCTCTTGGCCGTGCGAATCTGCTCTTCAATCAGATAGAAGTTGTCGAGCAGCCATTCCCCGGCCGGCGCAATCCGGCGGTTCGCCCTGACCGCCGCGGTCAGCAGGTTGCAAGCCCCGATCAGGACGCCTTCATTCTCAGCCAGCCGTGTCAGAAGCTGGTCCGGTGCGCGTGTCAGACGCAACTTATGCGAGCCCGCCAGCGTCTTGCCATGCTGTTCCATCTGGTCGGTGCTGAGCAGCTCCGATCGCAGCGGCGGCTCGTCGGCGGCGTACAGTTGTGCCAAGCCGTTTCCGCGGAGGCGCGCCCTCCAATGGAGCAAGGTCCCGCGAATGGTCTTGCTGCTCACTTTCAATTCTTGGGTTTCCTTCTCTGAAGCGAAGTCTCAACGATCCAGAAGGCCGAGCTTAACACTTGCGCGCCAGGAGTTTGCGGACGTTGGTCCGACAAACTCTTGGATCGATGGTCCCGTTGGTAAACGGGGGTGGTAGCTTCGGTAATGGAGCCGCTGACTGGAGGCATCAGCTTGCGGCTTTATCGGGAAGCAGGCGATCGCATTCCGTCTTGACCACCGCGTAGCGCTCGCATACCCGCGCTTCCAGCTTCGGACGATCCAGTACCACCGGGTGGTGCCGATTGCACACCGCGGTCTGCGCCCTCTGCGTGATCAGCGCCTGCGCGTAGGGCTGCAGGCACTGCCGCGCGCGAATTCCTGTTCCAGATAGTTTGG
>JBGPTG010000188.1:0-7110 GCA_041490545.1 Gammaproteobacteria bacterium | reverse complement strand
TTTGCGGTCCCGATCCGCAGGAAAGCGGGGATCGCTGGCCGATCAAGGCCTTGCCGGCGGGCCTGGGCGAAAAACCTCGCGAGGCACCCCTGCTTTGCCGTAAAATGCTGCTCCGCTTCGCGGCAGGCGCTTCGCGCCGCCCGGGCAGCGCTTTGAGGAGAACGACTTGCAGGAAATCCTGGAATACCTGAAAGGCCGCGGCGAGCGGCTCGACGCGGAGATCGCGGCAGACATCGGCCTCTCGCTCGAAAAGGTGCGGCTCCACGTCTCGGCGCTCTCTGCCCGGGGCGAGATCATCGTGTGCCAGTCGATCCGGTACAACGAGGGCAAGAAAAGCGAAGGCTGGCTTTGCCGCATCGCCGGCTACATTCCACCGGCGAGTCCCGGCAGGAAACCCAAGGGGCAGGTAAAGGCGCTGGCGTAGCCGGTGCGAGGCAAAAGCGCGGGCGCCGTTCGAGAAGAGAAGACGTGCGGCGCCGCACGCGAGATCTTTGCCGGCGATGAGATAATGCTGCCATGAATTCACCGCAACCGACCTCCCCGCGCCAGCGCCTGCAGGCGCTGCTCGCGATCCCGGAGGGACAGCGCACCGACGCCCAGTGGGACGAGTTGAACGAGCTCGAAATCGAGCTCGCCTCGGGCAACCGGCAGGGGGCACCACAGCAGCAGGGCGCGAGGCAGAACCAGAACGTCTCCGCCCCCGCAGGTCAGCAAGGTCAGCCGGGTCAGCAAAGGCCCGGCGGCGGCCCGAACGCCAGGAAGTTCAGGCGCTTCCACAAGCGGCGCCCCAACGGAGAGGGTGTGTGAGCGGATCGCAGGCCGTCATCTCCGTCACCCACGTCTCCAAGACCTACGCCTCCGGTTTCTGCGCTCTCAAGAGCGTCAACCTCGAGATTCGCCGCGGCGAGATCTTCGCGCTGCTCGGGCCCAACGGCGCGGGCAAGACCACGCTCATCGGCATCATCTGCGGCATCGTCAACGCGACCGAAGGGACGATACGCGTGGACGGCCACGACATCGTCGCCGACTACCGCGCCGCGCGCTCGCTCATCGGTCTCGTTCCCCAGGAACTGACCACCGACGCCTTCGAGACGGTGTGGAACACCGTGTCCTTCAGCCGCGGCCTGTTCGGCAAGCCCGCGAACCCCGCGCACATCGAGCGAGTGCTCAAGGACCTGTCGTTGTGGAACAAGAAAGACAGCAAGGTCATGGCGCTCTCCGGCGGCATGAAGCGGCGCCTGCTCATCGCCAAGGCGCTGTCGCACGAACCGAGAATCCTGTTTCTCGACGAGCCGACCGCGGGGGTGGATGTCGAGCTGCGGCAGGAGATGTGGAAGCTGGTGCGATCGCTGCAGGAAGCCGGGGTTACGATCCTCCTCACCACCCACTACATCGACGAGGCCGAGGAGATGGCCGACCGGATCGGGGTGATCCACAAGGGCGAGATCATCCTGGTCGAGGACAAGACCGAGCTGATGCGCAAGCTCGGCAGGAAGCAGCTGACGCTGCACCTGGAAGACCGGCTCGGGCAAGTTCCGCCCGCGCTCTCCGCCTACAAGCTCGAGCTCGCGGCCAACGGCGGCGACCTGATCTACACCTACGACGAGCGCGGCGACCGCGCCGCGATAGCAGCGCTCCTCCGGGACCTCGCCGCGTCAGGCATCCGCTTCAAGGACCTGCAGACGACGCAGAGCTCGCTCGAGGACATTTTCGTCACGCTGGTGCAGGACAAGTCATGAACGCGATCGACATCTGCGCGAGGGTGCACGACAAGCCATGAACGCGATCGACATCTGCGCGAGGGTGCACGACAAGCCATGAACGCGATCAACATTTACGCGATCCGCGCGATCTACCGCTTCGAGATGTCGCGCACGAGGAGGACGCTGATGCAGAGCATCATCGCCCCGGTGGTCTCGACGGCGCTGTACTTCGTCGTCTTCGGCGCGGCGATCGGCGAGCGCATCCCCGAGGTGGAGGGCGTGAGCTACGGCGCCTTTATCGTGCCCGGGCTCATCATGCTGTCGCTGCTCACGCAGAGCATCTCCAACGCCTCCTTCGGCATCTACTTCCCGAAGTTCACCGGGACGATCTACGAGCTGCTCTCGGCGCCGGTTTCGTACTTCGAGATCGTGGTGAGCTATGTCGGGGCGGCGGCGACCAAGTCGGTGGTCCTCGGCCTCATCATCCTCGCGACCGCGGCGGTGCTGGTGCCGCTGCGCATCGAGCACCCGGTGTGGATGATCGTCTTCCTCGTGCTGACCTCGGTGACCTTCAGCCTCTTTGGCTTCATCATCGGCATCTGGGCCGACGGCTTCGAGAAGCTGCAGTTGATCCCGCTCCTCATCGTCACGCCGCTCACCTTCCTTGGCGGCAGCTTCTACTCGATCGGCATGCTGCCGCCCTTCTGGCAGACGGTGTCGCTGTTCAATCCGGTGGTCTACCTCGTCAGCGGCTTCCGCTGGAGCTTCTACGGGCTCGCCGATGTCAGCGTAGCCGTGAGCCTCGCCATGACCTGCGCGTTTCTCGCCGCGTCGCTCGTGGTGGTGGCGTGGATCTTCAGGACCGGGTACCGGCTGAAGACATAAGCCGGCAGCCGCCGGATTTGCGGATTCCAAACGAGGAGAAGCGCCATGAATTCTCGTCCCCCACTCTGCTGTATCCTTAGCGCCCTCGTCCTACCCCTCGCCTTCACCACTCCGGCATCGGCACAGCAGGACTACCCCACCCGCCCTATCCGCTTCATCACGGCGGCGGCGCAGGGCGGCACCTCCGACATCCTCGCGCGCACGTTCGCGGCGCATCTGACCGGAATTCTCAAGCAGCCGGTGATAGTCGACAACCGCGCGAGCGCGTCCGGCGTGCTCGCCGGGGAGCTGACCGCGAACGCGCCGCCCGACGGCTACACGCTGCTCCTCGCCTACCACCAGCACACGGTGAACGCGGCGCTGAATCCGAAGTTGCCGTATCACCCGGTGAACAGCTTCACGCCGATCACGCAGCTCACCACCGCCGGGTTGATGCTGGTGGTGAACCCGGCGACGCCGGTGACGAACCTCAAGGAGTTCGTGGAGTGGACGAAGAACTTCAAAGGCTCGCTCAACTTCGGTTCTGCCGGCATCGGCACCGGCGGCCATCTCGCGGGCGAGCTCTACAAAATGATGACCGGCGTGAAGGCCGAGCATATCCCGTACAAGGGCTCGGGGCCGGCGCTGATGGACCTGATCGCCGGGCAATACCATTTCAACTTCGCCGGCATCCAGGCAGCGCAGGCTCAGGTGCGCGGGGGAAAGCTGCGCGGGCTCGCGGTCACCGCGCCGAAACGCCTCGCGGCGCTGCCCGATCTGCCCGCCGTCGCGGAAGCGCTGCCGGGCTTCGAGGTTGTCGGCTGGTACGGCGTCATCGGTCCGGCCGGAATGCCCAGGCCCATCGTCACGCGGCTGCACGACGAGTTCGTCAACGTCCTCAACCGGCCCGACGTGCGCGAGCGCATCGTCGCCGACGGCTCGGAGCCTGCCGGCACCACGCCCGAAGACTTCCGCCAGTTCATGCTCGCCGACCTCGCCAAATGGGCGAAGCTCGTCAAGGAGAGCGGGGCGAAGCTGGATTGAAATGAAATTCGCCACCTGGAACGTCAACGGCATCCGCGCGCGCCAGGCGCAGTTCCGCGAATTCCTGGAACGCGAGCAGCCGGAGGTCGTCTGTCTGCAGGAACTCAAGGCCGAGCCCGCGCAGATCCCCGAGCAGGTGAAACTCGAGGACTACGACACGTACTGGCACGGCCTGCGCGCCTACTCCGGCGTGTCGCTGCACATCAGGAAGGGCGCGTTCGACGCCGCGCCCGCGTTCAGCCACCCCGACTTCGACATGGAAGCGCGCATCGTGCAGGCCGATCTCGGCAATCTGGTGCTGGCCGCAGTGTACGTGCCCAACGGCGGCAAGGACTACGAAGCGAAACTCGGTTTCCTCGTCAAGCTCGCCGCCTGGGCGAAGCTGCTGCACAGCAAAGGCCGCGAACTCGTGATCTGCGGCGACATGAACGTCACGCGCAGCGACATCGACGTCCATCCGAAGGAGAGGAAACCCGGCGTCATCGGCCAGCGCGAGGAAGAGCGCGAGATCTTCGACAACCTGCTCGGCGACCGCCTGGTCGACGTCGGCCGCGCGCTCGACCCCGACAACGCAAACCTCTTCACCTGGTGGGCACCGTGGCGCAACATGCGAGCGCGAAACATCGGCTGGAGAATCGACTACATCCTTGCGTCGCCTTCAATCGCCGCGCGCGCGGAGAGCTGCGTCGTGCTTGCCGACTTCGGAACCAGCGACCACGCGCCGGTGGTGATGACGACGGCGTAGCGGTCCGCCATCTGAAAATCGCGAAGGGTCACGGGCTGCAGGCCCGCAACGCGCTACTGCACCAGCGACCCGGGTACCCCGAATCGATACACCGTGCGCCGCGCCTTGTCGTTTCGCGGACGCACCGGCTCGACCGGGCAAGGCGGCTCGCGCGTGCCGTCGGCCTTGAGCGTGGCGTCGTCGGCGACCTCGTGCCAGATCCCCCCGTGCACCGGCCGGAACATCCACATGAGGTAGCCGCGGCGCGCGGCGACGCCGATCAGCTCGTGGGCATCGGGCGTGTCGGCGACGACGAGCTGGTCGGCAACCGAACCGTAGGGAAACGTGCCGAAGGCCTGCAGGCAGGCGAGCGCCTCGGAGGAATCCGCGCCCGGGCGCGCGCACGACGGCCGCTCGGCCCTCGCCACGTCCCACGCTCCGAGCTCCCACGCCGCCTCCAGCGCGGCGAGGTCGATCGCGATGAGATCGTCCCAGGGATCGTTCAACTGCAGCGCCGAGCTCGGCACCGATCGAAACGACACCGGCTGCGCCCCTTCGACCTCGGCGAGCTTTTCGCACAGGAAAGCGTGCCAGTGCAGCGTGAGAATGACGGGCGTATCCGGACAGGGGACGGCGGCGACGGTGATGGCGAAGAGCGGCAGGCGCGTCGCGCTGATCTGCTGCTCGATGCGATCCAGAAGCTGCATGCGCGGTTCTTCGGTCCCCAAGCGTTGCAGAGGTTGCGGTAAATCATGCGCTCGCCAGGCGAACCGGGTCAAGCGCCGGAGTGCCCATCTTGCAACTTAATTGCAGGCGGGCGCGAACGCTTGACCGGGCTACCGATGCCAAACATAATCCGCCGGCACGGCTGAACTTCCATCTGTAGCACCCTTCAAGTACCACCCCATCAAAGGAGAGAGAAAATGACGATAGGCAGATTCATTCTGGGCGCGGCATTCGCGCTGTTCGCCGCCGGCGCCATGGCGCAGGAGCGCCCGCCCTACGGCCAGGAAATCGGAGTGGATATGGCGAAGAAGATCGCCGCCGGCGCGCTCGCCGAGTCGAAGAAGAACGGCTGGCGCATGGCCATCGCGGTGGTCGACAACCACGGCTTCCTCGTCTACTACGAACGCATGGACGACACCCAGACCGCGAGTGTCTGGCTCGCGGTCGACAAGGCCAAGACGGCTGCCACGTACCGCCGCCCGAGCAAGGCGTTCGAGGACGGTGTCACCAAGGGACGGGTTGCATTGCTCGGCTTGACCGGAGCGATGCCGATCGAGGGCGGGCTGCCGATCATGGTCGGCGGCAAGGTCATCGGCGCCATCGGCGTCAGCGGCGCGAACTCGGACCAGGACGCGGCGGCCGCAGCGGCCGGCCTCAAAGGAGCCGGCCTGTAAGAACACGCCTCCGCGAGACAGGAACGGCGCCCCGCGGGGCGCCGTTTTTCATTTCAGGAAGGCGTTCGCCTATTCGGCGCGCATGCCCTGCTCCTTGATCACCCTGCCCCATTTCGCGGATTCTTTCTTCAGGTGGGCGGCGAATTCCTCGGGTGTGCTGGCGATGATGTCCTGGCCGTTCTGCCGGAAGAGCTTTACCTGCTCGGGCATCGCCATCGTCTTTTTGACTCTTTCGTTGAGCAAGGCCACGATCGCCCCGGACGTTCCCTTGGGCGCGAGCAGGCCGTGCCAGGTCACGAATTCGTAGCCGGGCAAGCCGGATTCCGCGATGGTCGGAATGTCCGGAAACGCAGGCGAGCGCGCGAGGCTGGTGATGCCGAGCGCGCGCAACTTTCCGGCCGCCGCGAACGGCGTGGCCTCGGAGACGCCCGACACGATGATTTCCGTGTCGCCGGCGATGGTCGACATCAGCGCCGGACCGCCCCCCTTGTAATGGATCGCGACGATGTTGACCTTGCCCAGGTAGTTGAACAGCTCCCCGGCAATGTGCGGATTGGTGCCGGGTCCGGCGGTGGAGAAATTCAGCACGCCGGGCTTGGAGCGCGCAAGGTCGAGCAGCTCGCGCACCGAGTGCACCGGCAGCGACGGGTGAACGACCAGCACCGACGGCGAAGAGGCGAGCAGCGAGATCGGCACGAAATCGGTGAGCGGATCGAACGGGAGCCTGGCGTACATATACGAATTGGCCACGAACGGAATGGTATTGACCATCAGCGTGTAGCCGTCGGGGGCCGCGCGCGCGACGTATTCGGTGCCGATGTTGCCCGAGGCGCCGCTGCGGTTCTCGATGATGAACTGCTGGCCCAAGCTCTCCGACACGCGGGGCATGACCAGGCGCGCGACGGTATCCACGCTGCCCCCCGGCGGGAAGGGAAGGACCACGTGCACGGGTTTGTTCGGATAGACAGCGGTTTGCGCCGCAGAAAATTGCGCGACCGGAATCGCAGCCGCCAAGAATGCGGCGGTCAGAATTGTTTTCTTCACGTTTGCTTGCCTCCTCACTCGGGCACTGCGCAACCGACCGCAGCATGGGACACGACGAATTTCTTCATGGTCTCCTCCTTCCGAGGAAATGATATCCGATCAGAACGGCAGCCTGGTCCCCATCCCCCGCCCGAGCGCACGTTCGTAGATCAAGCTCGCGGCGGCGACGTCCTCCAGGGCGATTCCCTGAGATTCGAACAGCGTGATCTCTTCATCGGAGCGGCGCCCGGCCATGCGGCCGGCAACGATGGGCGCGAGCTCATGGACTTTCTCCCAGGCCATCAACCCGCGCTCGACCGGCCAGACGAGATCGCCGCACTCGAGCTTCGCG
>JBGPTG010000187.1:0-7120 GCA_041490545.1 Gammaproteobacteria bacterium | reverse complement strand
TCCCACTGCCATCGGCGCACGAACTCGCCGATCGATCCCACGTACTTCTCTGGCTCGGCCGCGATGCCAGGTGCAAGCTCGTCGGCATGACCGACGAGCGTGACCGGCCGGCCGAGATAGAAGGGCACGCTTTGATCGAAGGTCGCGACGCTGTAGAAGGGCGGATCGCGTGGAAAGACGAGTCTGTCTCCGGTGAGCGCTTCGACGAGCCGCTCTGACGAATAGCGCTCGTCGAGCACGTGCGTGCCCGACAGCGAGATCTGCATGGCCAGCATGCTTCCCAGTCCCAGGATCGCGAGCACGGTCTCGTCCCGCGCGCGCCGGAACACGACCAGCGCGGCGCAACCGGCGGCGATCAGCGTCAGCGCAGCAGCGAAGAGCCAGAGGGAATAGCCGGACTCGAACCCAGCGCCCTGCAGCACGCCCCAGCGCGGCAGCGCGACGGCAAGCACCCCCAGGGCCATTCCGCTCGCGATGCACGCGAGCGCGGGGGCACGGCGCGCGCGCTCGGACAGCCGCGGATAGTGCCTGGCAACGAGCAGCAGGACCGCAGGAAGCGCAGGCAGCACGTAGCCGGGCAGCTTCGATTGCGACGCGCTGAAGAAGACGACGATGACCCCGATCCAGATGACGAGGAAGCGATCGACCCTGAAGCCGGCCTGGCCGGATGACCTCCAGGCCCGGACGAGCACGGCGGGAACGCTGGGCGTCCAGGGCAGCAATCCGACGATCAGAATCGGCACGAAGTACCACCACGGGCCGGGCCGGTGATGATCGGGCAAGAGATAGCGTTCGAAATGTTCATGAATGAAGAAGAAGTGGAAGAACTCGGGGTTGCGCAACTGCACGAAGACGAACCACGGCAGGACAATGGCGACGAACACGCTCAGTCCCGGAGCCCAGCGCAGACGCCGCAGCAGCGACACGTCGCGCTCGACGAGCATGTAGCCGAGGAGCGCCAAAGCCGGAAGCACGGCGCCGACAACGCCCTTGCTGAGCACGGCGCAGGCCATCGCCGCCCACGCGAGCAGCATCCACGCGCGCGAAGCACGTGCCGAAACCGCGGCGCCCAGGCTCAGGGCGAAGCCGAGCATCGCGACAGTGAGAAAGAACGACAGACCCATGTCGAGCGTCAGAAACTGGCCACCGGCGAAATATCCCCAGCAGCCGGCAAATATGAGCGCGGTCGACCTCCATGGGGACCCGGGCGCGAGCCGGGCCGCCGCAAAGGCCGTAAACACGATTCCCAGGAAGCCCGTGAGTGCCGGCCAGATCCGCGCGGTCCACTCGTCCACTCCGAACAGCGCGAACGCGGTTGCGGTCGCCCAGTATTGCAGCGGCGGCTTCTCGAAATACTTGAGCCCGTTGAGCCGCGGCGTCACCCAGTCGCTCGAGTCGAGCATTTCCCGGGCGATATCGGCATAGCGCCCTTCGTCCGGCATGAACAGACCGCGGTACTCGATCCCGACAAACCATAGCAGAACGCAAATCACCAGAACGACGGCGATCCAGCGGGAACGCGAGTCCCGAGCGATCGCGACGAGTAAATTGTCCGGCATGTGCTAACGCCCGGGTCCGGGCTGATTGCGGGGGCGTCAGCGTGACCCCGGTCCCCTTGCGAAGCGCTGACGGCAAGCTTTCAGCCTGCTGTCGCCGGGCTATACAATCCACCTCCCAAGGCGC
The DNA here is from genome assembly GCA_041490545.1 of Gammaproteobacteria bacterium. Classification (GTDB taxonomy): domain Bacteria; phylum Pseudomonadota; class Gammaproteobacteria; order Burkholderiales; family SG8-39; genus VBDM01. The sequence goes on along the minus strand of JBGPTG010000187.1, from coordinate 5,437 downwards.
GCGCATGGACTGCATTCCCTCCATCGAGCGGCAGAACTGAAGGCCGCAGGCGCAGCACGCAAGTTTTTCGCAGGTGTTATCTTAGGCGCCCGGAACGAAGCGCGGCCCGACGCGCGCGCGAGTGAAACCACAGGAGAGAACATGAAGATTCTGTATTTCGACGATTTCAGGCTGGGCGTGCTCAAGGGAGACGCCGTCGTCGACGTTTCGAAAGTCGTGAAAGGCATTCCGCACACCGGTCCGCACGATCTCATCAGCGGCCTCATCGAGCGCTTCGACGACTACCGGAAGAAGCTGGAGAAGGCCGCTGCAGCCGGGCACGGCATTCCGCTGAAGAAGGTAAAGATCCGCCCGCCGCTGCCCCGCCCGCACAACATCGACTGCATGGCGGTGAACTACATGGAGGACGGCACGCGCGCCGAACCCGCTCCCATCAACGCCTTCCACAAATCCCCTAGCGGCGTCATCGGCGACGGCGACACCCTGGTGCTGCCCGATGTGCCGGCGAGCATCTTCGAGGGCGAAGCGGAGGTCGCGCTGGTTATCGGCAAGCGTGCGTCCAACGTCAAGGCGGCCGGCGCGATGAAGCACATATTCGGCTACGTCAACTTCATCGACGGCTCGGCGCGCGACCTGCCGCCGGCGGGCAACACCTTCTACCAGATGAAATCGCGCGATACCTTCGCGCCGATGGGCCCGTTTCTCGTTACCGCCGACGAGATCCGCGATCCGCACAAGCTGCAGATCCGCCTCTGGGTGAACGGCGTGCTCAAGCAGAACTTCAACACCGGCGACATGGCGCACAGGATTCCGCGCTGCATCGAGTGGGTCAGCTCGATCCACACGCTCAATCCCGGGGACGTGCTCGCCACCGGCACCAACCACCGCGGGCTCTCGGCGTTCCAGGACGGCGACCGGATCGAGCTCGAGGCCGAGGGCCTGGGACGGCTGCACGTGAAGGTCAGAGACAAGCTCAAGCGCACCTGGGGCCGCGACACGCGCTTCGAGCACGAGCAGAAGGGCCTGCAGGGACGCACACCGCAGCTCTCCGGAAAATACGCGAAGAGTCCTGCATGACTGTCCGCCCGCCACAGGCGCAGCTCGCGCATTTCGGCTTCTACGTGCGCGACCTGGAAGGGATGGTGGCGTTCTACACCCGCGTGCTCGGCCTGGTGGTGACCGATTCAGGCGACTACTACCTGGGCGGGCGTATCGTGTTCTTGAGCCGCAACGCCGAGGAGCACCACCAGGTGGTGATGGCCTCGGGCCGCCCCGAGGGCGCCCCGAGCACCATCAACCAGATCTCCTTCCGGGTGGAAGGCCTCGAGGACCTGAGGCGCTTTCACGCGGCGCTGGTCAAGGAGGGGGTGAAGGAGATCGCTCCGCGCAACCATGGCAACGCATGGAGCGTGTACTTCAGCGATCCCGAGGACAACCGCATCGAGATCTACACGCCTTCGCCCTGGCACGTCGGCCAGCCCTACGGCAAGCCGCTCGACCTCACCGAGCCGGTCGAGGCGATCCTCGCCAAGACCGAGGCGATGATCCGCGACGATCCCACGCGCAGTACGCGCACGGCGTGGATGGCGCAGATGCAGGCGCGGCTCGCCCAGTGAAACGCTGGCGGTGGTCCCCGGCCGCGGCGCTCGTCGCGGCGCTTGCCTCGCCGCTCGCCGCGCAGGATTACCCGAAGCGGCCGCTGCGTTTCATGATCGGCTTCGCGCCTGGCGGCGTGCCCAGCCCGTCGACGCCGGAGGAGATGCGCGAGCGCATCGAGCGCGAGATCGCGCGCTGGAAGCGCGTGGTCGAACTGAAGAAAATCGAACGACAGTAGGCACGAACGTGCGAAGGCTCCACAGTAGTCCGCATGAGTGCTAGAGTTCCGCCCGCGATATTCGCCACAAACCGGAGTTCCCGCCACCATGCCGCAGAAGCACAAGCCGCTCGTCATCGCCCTCGAAGAACACTACTGGGACGCCGAAGTCGCGACGCATTTCCCTCCGCGCGACGGCCACCAGCCGGCGCTGCGCCAGCGCCTCGACGACCTGGGGACGCTGCGCATCAAGGAAATGGACGAGGCCGGCATCGACATCCAGGTGATTTCGCACGGGGCGCCTTCCACGCAGCGGATGGACGCCGCCACCGCCGTGCCGCTCGCCCGGCGCGCCAACGACCGGCTGCACGAAGCGGTGCGCGCGCATCCGGACCGCTTTGCGGGTTTTGCCGCGCTGCCGACCGCCGACCCGAAGGCGGCGGCCGACGAGCTGGAGCGCGCCATCACCAAACTCGGGTTCAAGGGCGCGATGGTGCACGGACCGACCAACGGCGTGTTCTTCGACGACAAGCGCTTCTGGCCGATCTTCGAGCGAGCGCAGGCGCTCGATGTGCCGCTCTACATCCATCCGTCGACGCCGGTCGCGGCCGTAGCCGAGGCCTACTACAAGGACTACCTGAAGGAATTTCCGCAGCTCCTCACCGCGGCATGGGGCTACACGGTCGAGACCGCGACCCAGGGGATTCGTCTCGTGCTCTCGGGCGTGTTCGACGCCTACCCGCGCGCGAAGATCATCCTCGGGCACCTCGGCGAGTCGCTGCCCTTCTCCGCCTGGCGCATCAACATGGCGCTCTCGCGCGGCGATCGCCCGAGCACCTTCCGCGATACCTTCTGCGAGCACTTCTGGATCACCACCAGCGGAAACTTCTCCACGCCCGCGCTCATGTGCTGCGTCATGGAGATGGGCGTCGACCGGATTCTCTTCTCGGTGGACTACCCGTTCGTGCCCAACCCGCCGGGAACGAAATGGATGGCCGACCTGCCCTTGAGCCTCGAGGACCGGACGAAAATCCTTTCCGGCAACGCGAAGCGCTTATTGCGCATGTAAGGGGAATAAGCGGGAGAATGAATCTGTTTACGCGTGTGTCCCGCAACCTTTGTCAGGAGCCGCCGATGAAGAACTGGAAGCAATACTGCTCTGCAGCCGCCATGCTCTGCCTTGCCGCGTGTGCCGGTTTTGCTCCGACCGGCTACAACCCGACTCCCTATTGGACGATCCATACGCCGGACTTCGCGGGTCTCAAGGCCGGGACCACGACCAAAGCGGAAGTTCGCAAACAGGTCGGCGTCCCTCTGTCGGAAATGACCTTTCCGCGGCAGAACGAAGATCTCTGGGAATACCGCTACCTCGATGGCACGACGATCGTGATGCTCGCCTACGTGCATTTCGACCCGAACGGCGTGCTCAAGTACTACGAGCAGTTTATTGACCCGGCGTTCCACGGCGGAGAGGGTCCCAGCAATTAGCTCGGACGAGCTGAGCTTTACTACAGCTCCCGCCTCACGCGCGCCGCAGTAAAGTCGGGCGCGGGTCAAGCGCCCGGTGCACTCTACGGCACGATCGTCAACGCGTTCGCGGCGACGACGACTTCGGCAATGTGGCTCTCCCCGATCCAGATGACGAGATCGAGAATCGCGTCGGCGGCGCCCGCCGCGGGCAGCGCGAAGATGGCGAGCAGCGCCGCACCGATCGGATAAAGCCAGTTCATTTTCTTGTCCATGTACTGCACTGCAGCAACGTTCGTGCCAAGGCCCTACAGCACTGAAAAACTACGGGATTAGCCTTTCTGATCAGCGCGTTGCGACTTTGCAGCGGCAACCGGAGCCCGCGCCCCGCGCGCACCTGGATGGAACAAAAAAAAGCGCGACGCACCATCGTGCGTCGCGCTCAGGGTCTCGGTCCGCTATTTTTTTTGCATCTCTTTCCAGGGATCCTTCACCGCGGTGCCCACGGTTTCGATCTCGACGTTCGCGAGCTTGCCATTCACCCGGCGAACTTCGCGCAGGTATTCGTTCTGCACGATGTCGCGGGTCGCCGGGTCGATCGAAATAGGCCCGCGCGGGCTGTTCGGATCCTTGAAGTTCTTCAGGATCTCCATGGTCTTGTCCGGATCCAGTTTGCCGTTCTGCGCCTTGATCGCGGACATGATGGCGGCCATGCCGTCCCAGCCGCCGACGGCGACGAAATTCGGCGTCTCGTTGGCGCCGTAGTCGCGCTTCCACGCGGCGACGAAGGCCTTGTTGGCGGGACGATCCGCCGCGGCCGAGTAGTGGTGCACGGTGAGCACGCCGAGTGCGGCGTCGCCCATGTTCTCCAGTTCCTCGTCGGTGGTGACGTCGCCCGGTCCGATGAGCTTGACGCCGGACTTGGCGAGACCCAGGTCGCCGAAGGCCTTGAGCACCGCCGTCGCGGTCTTTCCGGCGGGGATGAACACCGCGAGTGCGTCGGGCTTGGCGTCCTTGACGCGCTGCATGTAGGGAACGAAATCCGGATTCACCAGCGGAACGCGAACCGTGCCTGCGACCTCGCCACCGGATTCCTTGGTGGCCCTGACGATGGCATCTTCGCAGTCGTGCCCCGGGCCGAAGTCGCTCACCAGGGTGTAGACCCTCTTGAATTTCTTCGCCCCCCACTGGCCGAGTGGGTAGCAGGACTGCCACAGGGTGAACGACAGGCGCGCGATGTAGGGCGAGCGCGTCGTGATCGCCGAGGTGCCTGCGTTCATGATGATGAACGGCACCTTGGCTTCGGTCGCGAGCGACGCCATCGCCATCGCGTTCGGCGTGAAGATCACGCCGGCGAGAAGGTTGACCTTGTCGCGCACGATGAGTTCCTGCGCGAGCTGCTTCGCCTTGTCGGGATTCGGGCCGGTGTCGTCGCGGATCAGGAACTCGACGTTGACCCCGGGCGGCAGCTCCTTGGCGTGCTCCTTGAGATACAGGCGGGCGCCGCGCTCCATGTAGGGCCCGAGATTACCGTTCAAACCGGAATACGAACTGATGAAACCGATCTTGATGGTCTGCGCGGCGGCCGGCAGGGCCCCGAGCGCGAGGATCGCGCCGGCAAGCGGTGCGATCCAGTGGATTGCTTTTCTCATGGTTCCTCCTCGGAAGATGTGCCGGGCGATTCTAGCAGGGTCCCGCGGAAAGGGAACGCCGCACCGCCCTACCCCGGCTGGCGCAGCCCGGGCATGACGTCGCTCACGAAAAGCTCCATCGAGCGCATCGCCTGCTCGGGCCGCAGGCCGCCGAAGGAGAAGACGAGCAGCAGATAGTTGATCCCGGACTCGCGCACGATCTCCCGCAACTGATGCGCGACGTTCTTCGGGTCGCCCGCCACCAGTCGCGTCACCGCCGCGGGCGAACCGGGGTTAACGTTTAGCAGGTCGGGTTTGCCGTGCTTGCGCGTGAGGTGGGTCAGGTGCTCGCTCCAGACTCGGTACGCGTCGCCTCCCGTCTTTTCCGCCTCGGCGTCGGTGTCTGCGACGAAAACGTGCTGCGACTTGCCGAGCTTAGGCGCGCGCACGTGCGCGTTGTGCCGGCCGGGATCGCCTTTGTGCCGCACCCAACCCTCGCGGTACTGGGCGTAAAGCCGGCCCGCCT
>JBGPTG010000186.1:0-7120 GCA_041490545.1 Gammaproteobacteria bacterium | reverse complement strand
TGCCAGTTGCCGCAGAGCCCCGGCGTTTCTCCGAAGACCTGCATACCGGAGCTCGAGCGCTGCGTGGAGGAGTTCGGCTTCATCGGCTGCAACCTGAATCCCGACCCCTCGGGCGGCTACTGGAAGGAACCGCCGCTCACCGACAAGTGGTGGTACCCGCTCTACGAGAAGATGGTCGAGCTCGAGGTCCCGGCGATGGTGCACGTGAGCGCCTCCTGCAATCCGAATTTTCACGGCACCGGTGCGCACTACATCAACGGCGACACCACGGCGTTCATGCAGTTCATCACCGCCGACCTGTTCAAGGATTTCCCGACGCTCAAGTTCATCATCCCGCACGGCGGCGGTGCGGTGCCCTACCACTGGGGCCGCTACCGGGGTCTGGCGCAGGACATGAAGCGGCCCCTGCTGAAGGATCTGGTGATGAACAACGTGTTCTTCGACACCTGCGTGTACCACCAGCCGGGGATCGACCTGCTGCTGAAAGTCATTCCCGCCGACAACATTCTTTTCGCCTCGGAGATGGTCGGCGCAGTGAAAGGCGTGGATCCGGAGACCGGCTTCAACTACGACGACACCAAGCGCTATCTCGACAAGATCGACTGGGTGAGCAAGGCGGACAAGGAGAAGATGTTCAGCGGCAACGTGAAGAAGGTGTATCCGCGCTTCGCGGTGCGGGGTACAAAACGCTGAAAAACCTGCCTGCGATGATCGACGAGAACAACGTCCTGCAAGCAACGTCGATTCCGGCCCGCGCGACGCCAAGCAATTGATTTGTCGTCTGCAAACGACAGTTTCCCGAACCTCGCAGAAAAATTGGAATTCCGTGGTTGCATTGCCGCGAGAAATATTCACTCGGCCACACGGTTTGATCTGGCGGACCCCGCCCGACTAGCCTATCGTATGCCGTTGTCCTCGAATAACAGGCTTGGCTGAATAAGCCGGGAAAGGGAGGTCCCGTGGGAGGCTCACAAATGTGGATGATCTGGCCGGACAACGCCGCGTTGTCCGCTCTGATCTGGTTCGTCATCGCCATGCCGTTCCTGTACGCCGCGCGCAAGCCCGTTCACGCGCTGCTGCGCTCGCTGAGTCACGCGTTCAGCGGACCGCTGCGCCTGGGGTCGCACTGGTTGCTCGCCACCGCAAAGGAAATGCAGGAGCGCAACAAGGCGGTGTTGCTCGCGCACGGCCAGGAAGAGACCGGCCAGCGCGTCGAGCGCGAGTTCGAGCGCGTCGCCGCACTGGTGACGCGCGACCTGCAGGGCTACCCGGCGCTGCAGCGCAAGCTGCTCGACGAGATCACGCGTATCGAGGAGGACTACAAGAAGACCGGCGAAGTGCCGCCGCCGCCTCCGGAATGGGTCACCGCAGTCGAAGCGATGGCGAAGGTCAAATCAAGCGGAAATGAAATGGTGCAGAACGTCCTCGAGGAGATCAACCGCTCGGTCAACACCATTCACGACAAGGCGCTCGCCGACTACCGGCGCGCCTACGAGTCGCGCCACAAGATCCTCGCCGGCTTCATGCCGTTCTGGCGGTCGCTTGACAAGACCATGCAGCAGGTCGACAAGAAACTCACCGGCCTGGAAACGAGCGCCGCGCAGGTCGACGCGCAGATGCAGAAGTACGAGCAGATCGCGAAGAAGACCGACAAGGCCGAGCAGACGCTGACACATTCGGCCTTCACCCAGTTTGCCATCGCCGCGTTCGTCATGGCGATCGCGGTGGGGGGCGCCTTCATCAACTTCAAGCTGATCGCGCTGCCCATGTCCGAGATGGTCGGCGCGGGCGACTATATCGTCGGCGCGCTGCGCACCTCGGAAGTCGCGGCCCTCGTCATCATCTTCGTCGAAGCGGCGATGGGCCTGTTCCTGATGGAGTCGCTGCGCATCACGCACCTCTTCCCGCGCATCGCCAACCTGCAGGACTTCATGCGCCGGCGCATGATGTGGATCGCGCTGGTGCTGCTCGTCACCCTGGCGGGCATCGAGGCGGCGCTCGCGCTGATGCGCGACATGCTGATTGCCGACAAGCAGGCGCTGGTGCAGTCGCTCGCCAGCGCGCAGCAGGCGGCACCGGTCGATCCGCTGCTCGCGCGCATCCCGACGGCCGGCCAGATGCTGCTCGGCTTCATCCTCCCGTTCGCGCTGGCCTTCGTCGCCATCCCGCTGGAATCCCTGATCCACTCCGGCCGCACGGTCGGCGGCGCGGCGCTGGTGGCGATCGTGCGCACGCTTGCGCTGACGTTGCGGTTGATCGGCAACATAGCGCGGCAGCTGTGCCGGGTGCTGATGACGCTGTACGACGTGGTCATCGTCCTGCCGCTGCTGGTCGAGCGCTGGGTCAACGCGCTGCGCTCCGGCGCCGGTCAGTCCGGCCTTGAAGCCGGCCGACGCACCGCCAAATCCTGACTAGGAGGCGAACATGAGAACGCGATTCCTGCTCGCACTGCTGCCGCTCGCGGCGTTTCTCGCCGCGGGCTGCGGCGATTCGCGCAGCCACTCGCAGGCTGTCTACATGCTGATCGATACCTCGGGAACCTACGCGCAGGAAGCGGGCAAGGCCCAGGTCATCATCAACTACCTGCTCGGCACGCTCAACCCCGGGGATTCGCTGGCGGTGGCGCGGGTGAAGAGCCGCAGCTTCAGCGAGAAGGACATCGTCGCCAAGGTGACTTTCGACAGCCGCCCGTCCCAGGCCAACGTGCAGAAGCGCGCCTTTCGCGACAAGGTCGACGCTTTCGTGAAATCGGTGAGCGGCAGCGCCTATACGGACATTACCGGGGGCCTGCTGCAGGGCGCGGAATTCCTCAACGAGACCGGAGCGGGAACCAAGATCGTCATCATCTTCTCCGACATGCAGGAGGAACTGGACAAGGTGACGGTGCGCGATTTTCCCATCAGCCTGAAGAACATCCGGGTGATCGCGGTGAACGTGGTCAAGCTCAAGACCGACAACATCGATCCGCGCCGCTACATCGGCCGGCTCGAGGCCTGGCAGAAGCGCGTCGAGAGCGCCGGCGCCACCGAGTGGCGCGTGATCAACGATATCGAGCGGCTGGACGCGATCTTTTCGAAGAGCTAGGAAGCCGACGAGGCCGCACCCGGATCACTGGATCCTGCGTCCCCGGTCGGTGACGAGGTCGAGGAACTTCGCGACCTCGGCATTCTGCAGGTCGTTCTCCGGCGCGCTGATGGCGGCCCCGGAAACGTGCCCCATGGGATGTTGCGCGTTGACCTAGTGGTCCAGTTTCATGGGCAGGATGATCATCTGCATGCCCTGCAGGTGCAGCCGGTTCTGCAGGACCAGCGGCGCCTGGTTGTGCAGCAGCCGCGTAAACCAGTTTTCGTTCTCGAAGATGATCTTGCTGGTGAAGAAGATCGTGCTCGGAAAGTCGCGGCTGACCGTCGCCGACATCTTCGCGATCTCGTCGATCGGGTCGGTGCCGAACGCGAGGTAGTACTTCGCCGCCAGCCCGTAGCTGTTGCAGAAGTTGACGAAGTACTTGAGCGCCACCGCGGCTTCCTGCTTGAGCAGCCGCAGCGCCTCCTCGCCGCCGTAGCTCTGCGAATCGACGGTGCGCGCGTTGATGAACACAAAGTTCTTGAAGTGGTTCGGGAACATGCGCTGCACCCACAGCAGCGCATGCAGGCCGCCGCCGCGGCCGGACCCGACGATGAACGCCGCCGTCGCCGCGTCGGGGTCGAGCTTGGGCGGGTTCACCACGCTGCCGAAGGGCTGCTCCTCGAAAACCGCGTCGATCTTGCGGATGCGCACCTTGGTCTGATCGTAGTGGTGCCGCACCACCAGCCCGAAGCCGATCACCACCGCGGTGATCGCCATCGTGACCCAGCCGCCCTCGGTGAATTTCTCGACCAGGGTCACCACCAGGATGCCGGCCGTCACGGCGAGCCCGCCCGCCGACAGTGACAGGCGCTTGAGCCAGCGCGAGTCGGTGTTCCGCATGTGGAACCAGTAGATGCACAGGCCGAGCAGCGAAAGCGAGAACGTCAGGAACACGTTGATGCTGTAGAGCACCACCAGGAGGTCGACGCTGCCGCGCGTCCACAGAAGGATGATGAGCGCCGCGATCCCCATCACCAGGATGCCGTTCTCGGTGACGAGCCGCGTCGAGAGGTAGCGGAACTGGTGCGGCACCCAGGAGTCGGCCGCCATGTTGGCGAGCACCGCCGGGCCGCCGAGGAAACCGGTGTTGGCCGCCACCACCAGCAGTCCCGCCTCGAAAAACAGCACCAGCGACAGCGCCACCGCGCCGCCCGATCCCTGGCCCCAGCCGAGGGTCCCGATGATCGAGCCGAAGACCACCGCGTTGAGCGTCTGTCCTTCCACCGGCTTCGCCTGCCAGGTGAGGTACAGCACGATGATCCCGCCGGCGGTGAACGCCAGCGACAGCGCCATGTAGAGCATCGTGAGTTTGCCTGTCGCGACGCGCGGCTCGGCGAGCGATTGCACGTTGTTCGACACCGCTTCGATCCCGGTATACGTGCCGCCGCCCAGCGAGTAGGCGCGCAGGAACAGCGCCGCGACGAATATCCAGCCGGTTTCGCGGGCGAGCCCGAAGGTGTCGCCCAGCGTCTTCGGGACCAGCACGACCACGCTATCGATGTGAAAAAGTATCCCGTACAGGATGAGGAAGGCGTGGGTGAGGAAGAAACCGACGAAGATCGGCAGCAGCACTGTGATCGACTCTTTCATGCCGCGCAGGTTGAGCACCAGCAGCATCACGACGACGGCGAGCTCGGTGACGAGCTTGTACTGCCCGGCCGCCGCCGGGAGCATGCTGTAGAGCGCGTCGACGCCGCTCGCGGCGGAGATGGCGATGGTGAGGACGTAGTCGAGGATCAGCGCCGAACCCGAGACCAGGCCGGCGTGCGGGCCGATCAGCCTGGTCGCCACCTTGTAGCCCCCGCCGCCGGTCGGGAACAGTTCGATCACCTGGTTGTAGGCGAGCGCGATGATGAACACCGTGGCGGCGGTCGCGAGCGCCAGGTACAGGCCGAGGTGCGTGTGCTCGCCGAGCGCCTTGAAGGCTTCTTCCGGACCGTAGCACGAGGACGACAGGCCGTCGGCGCCCAGCCCCACCCAGGCGAGGAACGCAACCAGCGCGATGTGCTGGCGCGTCTTGGGATTGAGGGGATCGAGCGGCGCGCCGAAGACTTTTTGCCGCAGTTTTTCGAACGTCATCTTTTTTGAACGGCCAGAAGGCAATTGCCGGCCGGTCGCAACAGGGTGATTTTACGGCCCGTTTATCGCGCAGCCGCCATTCTTTACGTCTTTTTTACGGGATGCAACCTATATTCGTGCTGCTCGCCGCAACGGCTTCCAGGCCGCGGCGGGCTTGTTCCAACGCTTCGGAGATCGACCATGGACCTGCTTTATATAGGACTGATCGCGGCGTTCATCGCCGTGAGCATCGCGCTCGTGTACGGCTTCGACAAGCTGAGGGGGCGCCAATGAGCTGGATATATCTGTTGAGCGGCGCCATCGCCGCCGCGATCTTCGTCTACCTCGTCATCGCCCTGCTCTGGCCGGAGAAATTCTAATGACTGCCAATGGTTATCTGCAGCTAGCTTTTTACGTCGTCGTCCTGATCGCGCTGGCGAAACCGCTCGGCGCGTACATGGCGAACATCTACGAAGGCAAGCCCGCCCTCCTGAACCGCTGGGGTGCGCCGCTCGAACGGCTGATCTATCGCCTGTGCGGCGTGAAGGAGTCCGAGGAGATGCGTTGGACGCAGTACGCCCTCGCGGTGCTGTGGTTCACGCTCGTCGGCCTGCTCGCGGTCTACGGCCTGCAGCGGTTGCAGAACGCTCTGCCGCTCAATCCTGCCGGCATGGGGGCGGTATCGCCGGATTCCTCGTTCAACACGGCGATCAGCTTCATCACCAACACCAACTGGCAGGGCTATGGCGGCGAATCGACCATGAGCTATCTCACTCAGATGCTCGCGCTCACGGTGCAGAACTTCGTCTCCGCCGCCCTCGGCATGTCGGTGCTGATCGCCCTGATCCGGGGACTGGCGCGCCAGTCGTCGCAGACGCTCGGGAATTTCTGGGTAGACCTCACGCGCGGCACGCTCTACATCCTGCTGCCGCTGTCGTTCGTCCTTGCGCTCGTTCTCGTCGCGCAGGGCATGCCACAGACGCTCTCAGCCTATAAGACCGTGCCGCTCGTCGAATCGGTCGAGTACGACAATCCGAAGCTCGACGCTGCCGGTCAGCCGGTGAAAGACGAGAAAGGCAACCCGGTGACCGAGAAGGCGACGCAGAAGGAACAAGTGATCGCCGTCGGCCCGGTCGCTTCGCAGATCGCGATCAAGCAGCTCGGCACCAATGGCGGCGGGTTCTTCAACGTCAATTCCGCGCATCCGTACGAAAATCCGACCCCGCTTTCGAATTTCTTCGAGGTGCTCGCGATCCTGCTGATTCCCGCTGCGCTCTGCTACACCTTCGGCGTAATGGTCGGCGACCGGCGCCAGGGCTGGGCCGTTCTCGCCGCGATGACCATCGTGTTCGTCGCGCTGCTCGCGGTCTGCGTCGGCGCGGAACAGGCGGGCAACCCGTTGCTGGCGAAGCTCGGCGTGGATCAGACCGCTTCCGCGACCCAGGCTGGCGGCAACATGGAAGGCAAGGAGACGCGCTTCGGCGTGGTGAATTCGGCGTTGTGGGCGACCGCGACGACCGCGGCTTCGAACGGCTCGGTGAATTCGATGCACGATTCCTTCACGCCGCTGGGCGGCCTCGTCCCGATGTGGCTGATCCAGATCGGTGAGGTCATCTACGGCGGGGTCGGTTCCGGGCTCTACGGAATGCTGATGCTCGTGATCGTCGGCGTGTTCGTCGCCGGACTGATGATCGGACGGACGCCGGAGTATCTCGGAAAGAAAGTGGAGGCCTACGAGATCAAGATGGCCTCGATTGCGGTGCTGGTGCCTTTGTTGACCGCTCTTTTCGGCACCGCCGTCGGCGTGATGGCCGACGCCGGCCGCGCGGGCGTCGCTAATCCCGCCGCGCACGGCTTCAGCGAAATCCTGTACGCCTTCTCCTCGGCGAGCGGCAACAACGGCAGCGCGTTCGCGGGACTGTCGGCGAACACGCCG
>JBGPTG010000185.1:0-7124 GCA_041490545.1 Gammaproteobacteria bacterium | reverse complement strand
GTGGAGAGCCTCTCCGGCGGCATGAAGCGCAGGCTGCAGGTGGCGCGCGCGCTGATCTCGGAGCCCAAGGTGCTGGTGCTCGACGAGCCGACGACAGGGCTCGATCCGGAGGTGCGCCGCGTGCTCTGGCAGATCCTGATGGAGGAGCGCGGGGCGGGCGCGGCGATCCTCCTTTGCACGCACTACATGGAGGAGGCCGAGCGCCTCTGCGACCGCGTCGGCATCATCGCGAAGGGCAGGATCCTCGGCATCGATTCGCCGCAGGCGCTGATCGCTCGCCACATGGGAACGGCCGAGGTCGAGGAGGAAGTCCGTCCCGGCGCGATCTGGCGGCGGCCGCCGAACCTGGAGGACGTGTATCTCAAGCTCACCGGCACGCGGCTGCACCATGCGGCGGAGGCGCCGTGAAAATCCTCGACTCGCTGTGGGGCGTGCGTTGCGTGTGGCTGCGCTACTTCGACGTTTTCAGGAAGAGCATTCGCTACTACCTCGTCACGAGCTTCACCGAGCCGATCCTGTACCTGCTTTCCTTCGGTCTGGGCGTGGGCGCGCTGGTCGGCTCGCTGAACGTGCACGGCATGGAGGTCTCCTACCGCAGCTTCGTCTTCGCCGGGATCGTCGGGCAGACGGTGCTGTTCCAGGGTTTCTACGAAGCCTCGTTCGGCGGCTTCGTGCGCATGTACTACCAGAAGATCTTCAGCGCGATGGCGGTGACGCCGATCACGCTCTCGGAAGTGCTCTGGGGCGAGCTCCTCTGGGACGCGAGCAAGGCGACGGTGGCCGCGGAAGTGGTGACGCTGATCGGCGTCGCGATGGGCGACTTCACGCCGCTCGCGCTCCTCAGCGTGCCGCCGGTCGCGTTTCTGTCCTCGCTCCTCTTCGCAGCCTTCGGGCTCGCGGTCGCGGCGCGCGCGCAATCGATCGAGGAGATCTCCTACCCGCAGTACCTCGCGGTGTTCCCGATGTTCCTCTTCTGCGGCGTGTTCTATCCGATCGAGAGCCTGCCCGAGTGGCTGCAGTGGGTGGCGTGGGTGCTGCCGCTCACTGCGGTCAATTCCCTCGTGCGCACGTTGACGCTCGGCTTTCCTTTCCAGCCCTGGGCCGTTCCCGTTCTCGCGGCGTGGCTGCTCGTGCTGGTGCTCTACAGCCGGCGCGCGATGTCGGGAAGGCTGGTGAAGTGAGAGCCGCGAGGGGCGCGGCTCTGAAGGCACGCGTGAACTTGGAGCGGCTGCCGGCTTCGATTCACCACCATCCCTAACGCGGCCACAGCACGCCCTGGCGGCGGAACAGCCGGCTCGAAGCGCGCCGCAAGCCGGACCCGGATACCTCCACAAGCCGATCCCCGCAAGAGAGTTGACGGCCGCGGAATAAGCGGCTCTCCGGCAATGTATACCACGTGCCCTATCCCGTTACGCCCGAGGGGGCGGCGCGCACTAACAAAACGGTAGTGATAGGAGGGTAGTAGCAAGGTGCAGACCACTCGGCCGGAAAAATCAAGCTGGACGTGATCGCCCTTGTTCAAAGAAGAGGAGTGTTTGCCATGTTGAAGAAGATATCTGCATTTGTGCTGTTCCTGGGGATGGTCTATCCGCTTGCGGCAGCGGCCCAGGACTCTCTGGTGAAATTCAAAGGTGGGATCGGAGTCATTCCCGTTTCGAGCGCTGCAGGAGTGGCGAACGCCGACGGGACCTCGCCGAACGTCAACCGGAACGTCGTGCGCGGGGTCAATCCTCCCGGCCAGATCTGGGTGATCGCCGATCTGCGGGCCGACGTCAAGGTCGACGGGCGCATCAAGGTGAGAGGAAAAGGTCTGCTGCTGGGCGGGGGCAACGGCATCGGCGGCAATGCGGGCCAGAGCGTGTTCGCCACGCTCATTTGCGAGGCTGCCGCGCCGTTTACGCTGCACAGCACGGGCTCGGCCGTCGCGCTCGGGCCGAACGGCGATTTTCGCATCGATGATGTGCTGACGCCGGCACCCTTCGACTGCGCGAGTCCCGTTCTCCTCATCCGCAATCCAGCCGGGGCGTGGTTCGCGGCTGGAATCCTGGACCTTGGACGCGACGACGACTAGGCGCCTGGATTTCTGAAGGAAACCCTCGTCCCGGGGGCCTCGGCCCCCGGGACCGGCGCTCGCTCGCTAGCGCTTCGGAGCAGGATGGATGTTGTCCACCCAGTGAACCTCTTCCGGCTTTTCGACCACGGGAATGTCCAGGTTCACCACTACGGGTTCCTGGCCGCTGCGCACCAGCACACACGATAGCGGCTGATCGTCGCTCGCATTGATCTCCTGGTGCGGCACGTAGGGCGGGACGTAGATGAAGTCGCCCGGCCCGGCCTCGGCGACGAACTCGAGCGCATCGCCCCAGCGCATGCGTGCGCGGCCGCTCACCACGTAGATCACGCTCTCCACCGGCCCGTGGTGGTGCGCGCCGGTCTTCGCCTTGGGATGGATCACCACCGTTCCGGCCCAGAGCTTCTCGGCGCCGGCGCGCGCGTGCGTGATCGCCGCGGCGCGGTTCATTCCCGGCGTCTGCGCCGTGTTGACGTCCAGCTCGTTCGCGTGCACCACGCGCACGCCGCGGTGCTTCCATTGGGATTCAGTGGTCATGGCGATCGGGATCCTCGAGGGAGCGGTGACAGCATTGTATGCCGCTGCTTTTCGCCGCCCCGGCGATTTGCTCCAGACTTCGGGCTCCGCTCAATCGCCGAGAGGTCCGCTGCCCTCCCAGGGGCGGTCGGTGATGTCGAAGACGACGCCGTCGGGCCCGCGGAATTTCAGCTCGAAATGCGCGCCTTGCGGAAGGTCGTCGGGCCCGGTGATGTTCGGCGCACCCAGCGCCTCGAGCTTCGCCGTCCACGCATCGACGTCGCCCTCGATGATGACGCCGATGTGATGCAGGCCCTGGAACTCCAGGCCCACGCCGGTCTGGTCCTTGCTGAACTTCAGAAAGGCGATGTTCAGCGTTCCGTCGGTCAGGAAGACGCCGCAGGGGCGCGGCGCTTCGTCCGGGCGCCTGGGATCGAGTCCGAATCTCTTCAGTTCCCGGAAGCCGAATGCCGTCTTGTAGAACTCGGCGGCCTTGCCCGGGTGATCGCTCGAGATCGCGATATGCCTGATCTTTGCCATCATCGGTTCTCCGTCCTGCGTTCGATGCGATCCGCTCAATCCACCTTGATCCCCGCGTCGCGGATCACCTGCGCATAGCGCCGCACTTCGGTGGCGAGAAACGCGCCGAACTCCTCGGGCGTGCTGGCGAAGGGTTCGAAGCCGAGGCCCGTCAGCCGCTGGCGCAGGTCGTTCGAGGCGAGTGCCCTGCCCATAGCCGCGTTGATGAAGGCGACGACCTCGCGCGGCGTGCCCGCCGGTGCGATGAAGCCGGTGACGCTGGGAACTTCCACGCCGGCAACGCCCGCCTCGGCGAGCGTCGGCACGCCCGGCACCAGCGGCGAGGGGCGCGTCGTGGTGACCGCGAGCGCCTTCAGCCTGCCGCTCTTCACCTGCGGCATCACCGCAACGTCGGCGAACGCGAGATCGACATCGCCGCTGATGAGCGCGACGAGCGCGGGCTGCATGCCCTTGAACGGAACGTGCGTAATCTGGATGCCGCTGGCGCGCGCGAACATTTCCGCGGCGAGGTGGGGCGAGGCGCCGTTGCCCGAGGATGCGTAGTTGAGAACGCCGGGCCGGGCCCTGGCGATCTCCACCAGCTCGCGCACGCTGCCGGCTTTCGCGCCGGAATTCACCACCAGGATAAAAGGCGAAAGCGATATCGTACCCAGCGGGGAAAAACTCTTGACCGCGTCGTAGCCGAGATTGCGATATAGATTCGCTGAAGCCGCGTGCGAGATCGCGCCGCAGAAGTAGAGGGTATATCCGTCGGGCGCGCTCGCCGCGACATACGCGGCGGCGATGGTGGTGCCGGCGCCGGGCTTATGTTCCAGCACCACCGGCTGCCCCCAGAGTTCGGAGAGCTTCTCGGCCATGGTACGGGAGGCGGCGTCGGCCGAACCGCCAGGCGGAAAGGGCACGATGACCCGCACCGCCTTTGCCGGATAGCCTTGCGCAACGGCGCCGCCCGCCGCGAGCAGGGCGGCGGCGAGCAGCGTGAATGAAATCAACTTGCGCAAAGGAGCGGTCTCAGCGCCGCGGCAGTTCGATCGGCTTGCCGTGCGGCGTTGCCCGCGCGGCTTCGTCCCACGCGTGCACGCGCCGCTCGAGCTCGTCCTTCGGCACGATATTTTTTGCGGCCACCAGCGACTCGAGCGCGGCGAGCCAGTGCTCGTAGTAATGACTGCCGTCATCGGGCTCGCCACGCGCGGCCGACGATGCGAGCCGGGCGGCGAGCGCGTCGGCCCATTCGCGCCAGGTAAAGATGCCGCGCGCGTGCAGCGACAGCGTCATGGCAAAGGCCTGCGCCTGCCACGGCGCCTCGAACACCGGCCCGTCCGCGTCGCGGGGCTGCGCCGGCAGGGCGCCGAGATCGAGTTCACGCGGGATCGAGGTGGTCATCCCAGAGGTCCACGTAGACGCCGTCGCGCGCACCGGCGCCCGATCCCCATAGTTCACGCGCGGCGAAGCGTACGCTGTAGCAATGCTGCGGTTTTCGGTCGCGGCTCATCGCGTGGGTGTCGGCAAAGATGAACACGCCGTGGTCGCGATCGACGACGCCGCGCTTGCCGCGCGCGTAACGCGGCAGGCGCGTGTGGCCGGTCGGATGTTCGTTGCGTGCGACGATCGCATCCCCCGCCTTGAACTTCGGCGGCACCGGATCGTCCAGGCGCGCGTGGCGGCGGTTGCGCAGGAAATTCGCCACCTCGTCGGCACGCAGCGGGTTGGCCCAGCCGCTTCTCGACGCGGCACGCCCGGACTCCAGTTCCCTCGCCGTGACCATGTCCTGCCCGACGAGCAGCGTCTCCAGGCCGTACAGCCATTTCTCGTAGTAGCTCGCGGCGAGGTACCCGGCGGGCGGCATGCGCTCGCGCGCGTAACGCCCCATGTCGATGTTCCAGCGCCCGAGGAAATTGCACGCGAGCTGCAGCGCCAGGACTCGCGCTTCCCACCTCGCATGGAACACGGGCTCGTTCTTTTCGATTTCGACCGGCCCCATGCCGTGCATGCCGCCCAGGTCGTGCACACCGTTCACGCCTTGCCTTTCGCTGGCGCGATGACGCGCGCGACGCCGATCATGGAATCCCGGGTGACGATTTCGGCGAGTTCGTCCTCGCTCCAGCCCCCGGTCCCCGCCGGGCGCTCGGGGAGCACCAGGTAGCGCAGCTCGGCGGTCGAGTCCCACACGCGCACCTCGACGTCCCCGGCCACTTCGTCACCGAATTCCCTCAGCACGCCGCGCGGATCGATCACGGCGCGCGCGCGGTACGGCGCCGACTTGTACCAGACCGGCGGCAGCCCCAGCACCGGCCACGGGTAGCAGGAGCACAGCGTGCACACGACCATGTTGCGGACTTCGGGCGTGTTCTCGATCGCGACCATGTCCTCGCCCTGGCGGCCGATGAAGCCGAACTCGGCGATTGCGGCGGTCGCGTCGGCGAGCAGGCGGCGCTTGTAGTCGGCGTCCACCCAGGCGCGCGCCACGATGCGCGCGCCGTTGCGCGGGCCCACCCTGGTCTCGTAGGTGTCGATCAGCTCGTCGAGCGCCTTCGGATCGACCAGGCCCTTGTCGACGAGCAGCGATTCGAGCGCCTTGGCGCGCAGTGCCGGCCCGGAGAGCGGGCGGTCGTGCTCGCGGAGGTGATCGTCGTCGTGATCGTGATCGCTCACGGCGGATTCGATTTCAGCGAGCTTGCGCCCGTCGCTTCAGGCCGCGCGCGTGCCGACGATGCCGTGCGAGAGGTCCTTCACCGTGAAGAACACCAGGTCCTCTTCGGGCAGCACCTCGACCGAGTGCACGACGTTGGCGGGCGCGTAGATCAGCATGCCCGGCGAGGCCAGCGTCACCGGCTGTCCTGCGACCGAAACGCGCGCCTTGCCCTTGAGGACGTAGGTCCACTGCTCGTTCGGATGCGAATGCGGCAGCGCGGCGGTGCCGCGTCTGATGGTGATGAGGCCGACCTGCATGCGTTCGCCTTCCACCACCGGGCCCTCGGCGGGGGAATAGACCCCTCCGACCGGGATGCGCTCGAGCTTGGCGAGATCGAAAAGAAAACGCCCGTCGCCCGCGCGGGTCGCGCCCTGGTTCCTGGTCTGTTGCGCGCTCATGATGCCTCCTTGGCGTTGCCGCCGGAAAAAGCTTGGGCCACGCCTAGAACGCGCGGCGGTATCCCATCCAGAGGAACGTCCCGCCCACGTTGGGCTTGCCGGGCAGGACCGATCCGAAATCCGCCTTGATGTAGAGATAGCGAATCTCTGCCGAGAACATGTCTTTCGAGGTGAAATGGAAATCGGCGCCGACGAGCGCGTGATAACCGACGTCGGTGGAGCGCGCGCTGACTCGCGGGCCCGTGTCGCCGCAGTTGTTCACGCATCCCGTCGCTTCGGTGGTCGTATCGAAATGGGTGGTGTAGGCGCCGATTCCACCGCCGGCGTAGGGCACGACGCGACCGTCGGTCGCGAAGTTGTACTTGGCGCTCGCAGCGAACCCAACGGTGATCATCGTCGACTGCTGCGTGCCCGCCGCAAACGTCCCCGCCGGCGGAGTCGCGGAGGCGGGCGTGTCGAGGTCGTGGCTGCTCAGCACCGCGGCGAGCTCGACCGCGAGGTTGGGCGACGCGCGGAATCCGCCGCCCGCCATGAAATTGGCGAGGCTGTTTTTCTCGGTCAGGCCGTTGTTCTGCTGGTGAGCAAGCCCGGCGAAGCCGGCGAAAGCGTAGAACCTTCCGGTGTTCTCCGTGGAGGCCGCCAGCGCCGCCTCGACCGGCGGTGCAGCGCGGGGCGGAACCGGAGGTGGCGCCGAGGGCTCGGGGGCCTGCGCCCTCGCGGCGCCAGCGACGAGGGCGATGAGCGCGCAGGCGAACGCCAGCGCCGACGAGTTCGGGCGAGGCACGCGCGTGCCGGTGGCTCGACGCACGCGTGCGTCGGTAATATTGCATCTGCGGCTCTTCTTCATATCGGTCTCCGGTTACCACACGCATTCTAAGACCGGATCCGGAAACGCGGGAGGCCCAGG
>JBGPTG010000184.1:0-7132 GCA_041490545.1 Gammaproteobacteria bacterium | reverse complement strand
CATTGAAATCGAGATGGCGGCGTCCCAGGCGCACATGGAGATCTTCGCTCCGCCCGGCATGGAGGAACTGACCCAGCAGATCCAGGGAATGTTCCAGAACCTGGGCGGTGGCAGGCGCAAGCTGCGCAAGATGAAGGTCCGAGAAGCGATGAAGATGCTCACCGACGAGGAGGCCGGGCGCCTGGTGAACGACGAGGATCTGCGCGCGCGAGCGCTCGCCAACGTCGAGCAGAACGGCATCGTTTTTCTCGACGAAATCGACAAGATCACCAGCCGCGGCGAGACCATCGGCGCAGACGTCTCGCGCCAGGGCGTGCAGCGCGACCTGCTGCCGCTGGTAGAAGGCACGACCGTTTCCACCAAGTACGGGATGGTGAAGACCGATCACATCCTGTTCATCGCCAGCGGTGCGTTCCATCTGTCGAAGCCCTCCGACCTGATCCCGGAACTGCAGGGGCGCTTTCCCATCCGCGTCGAGCTCGATTCGCTCTCGGTGGAGGATTTCCAGAGGATTCTCGTCGCGACCGACGCCTGTCTCACGCGCCAGTACCAGGCGCTGCTCGCGACCGAGGAAGTCGAAGTGATTTTTCTCGAGGACGGGATCCGGCGCCTCGCCGAGATCGCCTGGTCGGTCAACGAAAAGACCGAGAACATCGGCGCGCGGCGATTGCATACGGTGATGGAGAAACTGCTCGAGGAGATTTCGTTCGACGCGGGCAAGCGCGGCAGGGAGATGATCCGCATCGACGCCGCCTTTGTCGACGCGAGACTCGGGGAACTCGCGAAAAGCGAGGACTTGGCGCGCTACGTGCTGTAGCCGTCCTACAGGAGACGTCATGACCAAAGCAGGGATGAGAACGCTGCTTGCCGCAAGCGCGATGGTTGCTTCGGCAAGCACGATCGGTCAGGTCAGCGTCACCAACGCCTGGGTGCGCGGCACTGTCCCGGGCCAGACATCGAGCGGCGCTTTCATGGAATTGAAAAGCTCCGGCGGCGCAGCGCTCCTGGGGGTCGACAGCCCGGTGGCCGGGACGGTGGAAATTCACGAGATGAAAATGGACGGGAACGTGATGCGCATGCGCGCGGCTCCCAGGATCGAGCTTCCCGCGGGCAAGGCGGTCGAACTCAAGCCCGGCGGGTACCACGTGATGCTGATACAACTCAAACGGCAGCTGAAAGCGGGCGAGACGGTGCCGATTCGATTGCGCGTCGAGGGTAAAGACAAGGCGGTTACGAGTGTCGATGTCAGGGCCGAGGTGCGTGACCCCACCGGCGCACCCAAGCACGGGCACTAGCCGGCGTTGCGCGTAGCAGTCAGCTCGCTGAGGCAACGCGGGCAGTAGCAACCCTTGCCCTGGACCGGCGCGGGCAAAGCCGGGTACTCGGCACACCAGCAGGAACCCGTCGCTCTATTCATGCCGCACTCGAATTCTCGACGACACCGCGCACACCGGGATACCGGCGTGCCGCGACCGGGTTCGGCTTCAGCGGGCTTCCGGGTCATCCGGGCCGGGCATCTTCTGGAGGGCCCGCCGCAGGAAGCCGAGGTGCCGGGAGAAGCGCGTGCACGCGTCGCAGACGCCCACGTGCAGGTGCAAGGCGATCCTTTCCATGAAAGACAGACGCCGGTCCATCCCCTCGGAGATGAGGCGGCTCGCTTCTTTGCACGTCAGGCGAATCGACATCCGGTTTCGCTCCCTACTTGCTGCCGGCTGCGCGCCCGCCGAACCAGGTCCGCTCGAGGCAGGCGCGCAAGCTCATCCGGGCGCGATACAGCATGACCCAGCAGTTGGACGCGGAAATCCCCAGTTCCTTACAGATTTCCTCCGTATCCAGCCCCATCAGTTCGCGCAGAGTGAACGCGCTCGCCGTGGCCTTTGGGAGCGATGCCAGGCAGCGTTCCAGTGCCTCGAAGAAACGGCGCTCGTCGAGCGCCCGCTCGGGGTCTTCCCAGGCCTCGGGGGGGTCGATGAAGTGCCCGTCGGTCTCGAAGTAAGCGTCCAGATTTTCAGCGCCGGCTTCGCCGGATAATTCGGAGATCGGCTCGCGCGCCGACTTGCGAATGCTGTCGACGATCTTGTGCTTGAGAATCCCGACGAGCCAGGTGCGCACCGAAGACTGACCGGCGAATCGCCCCGCACCCTGGAGGGCGGCGAGCAAGGCTTCCTGGACAGCATCCTCGGCGGCGCTTCGATCGCGCAGTCGCAGAAGAGCGAAGCGCAAAAGATAAGGGCGGTGCCGCTCGAATTCAAGCGGACTGGGCGTCGAGACCTCGGAGGGCACAGAGGCGGCGGACGGATGAGAGGCCCTCAATCTAACGGCTTGAACTCCGCGTGGCAAGGGCTCTTGAAATCGCAGCTTCGCCCCCCATTTTTACCGCATGCGGGCGTCGTGCCCGAGACCGAAAACGAAGGAGACCCAAAATGGTAAGCATCACCCGTTACGATCCCGTCGGGGATCTGCTCGACGATTTTCTGAAGGATTTTGTGGTACGTCCGGCGGGTTTCACCTCCGCGCCGGCGCGAGGCATCAAGATCGATGTGGCGGAGCAGAACAGCGAATACAAGGTTCTCGCCGAGCTGCCCGGAGTCAGGAAGGACGACATCAAGGTTGCGGTAGATGGCGATCAGGTTTCGATTTCCGCCGAAACCCGTATCGAGAGTGAAACCAAGGACGGCGAGCGAGTGCTGCACAGCGAACGCTCCTTCGGCAAGGTATCTCGTGCTTTCCGGCTCGGCCAGGAGCTCGACGAAGCGCGCGTCACCGCCAAGTACGCGGACGGCGTGCTCGAACTCATCCTGCCCAAGAAGGCGACGGCTGCGGCCAGGCAGATCACCATCCAGTAGAAGCCGATTACCGGCGGCCTCAGGCCGCCGGCATTACCCTCGGGCGGTAACGCGGGTGGCACGCCGTTCAACGCGCGGGCATGATAAAGGCGGTCATTGACCGCCTTTTTTCTGCATGCAAAGGTACAATCGGCGCTCGACATGCGCACGCCGATGAGCGACCCCGACCTGAGCCCGGCTCACAAAGCCAAAGTCCTGGCTGAGGCGCTGCCTTACATCAAGCGCTTTCACGGCAAGACCATCGTGGTCAAGTACGGCGGCAACGCCATGACCGACGAGCGGCTCAAGCGCAGTTTTGCCCACGATGTGGTGCTCCTCAAGCTGGTTGGCATGAGCCCGGTCGTCGTGCACGGGGGCGGGCCGCAGATCGATGAGCAGCTCGCGCGCCTGGGAAAGAAGGGCGAGTTCATCCAAGGCATGCGCGTCACCGACGCCGAGACCATGGACGTGGTGGAGATGGTGCTCGGCGGCCAGGTCAACAAGGAGGTGGTGACCCTCATCAACCAGGCCGGAGGCAAGGCGGTCGGTCTGACCGGACAGGACGGAGCCTTCGTGCGGGCGAGGAAGCTCCTGCTGCCGGACAAGGTTCGTGGCAGCGGCAAGATCGACATCGGCCAGGTCGGCGAAATTTCCTCGATCGACCCGAAGGTCATCTGGGCGCTGGAAGAAGGCGGCTTCATCCCGGTGGTGGCGCCGATCGGCGTGGGCGAAGACGGGCAGTCCTACAACATCAACGCCGACCTGGTTGCCGGGAAGCTTGCAGAGGTGCTCAAAGCAGAGAAGCTCGTCGTGCTCACCAATACGCCGGGGGTGCTGGACAAGAACGGCAAGCTGCTTACCGGACTCACCCCGAAAAGGATCGACGCCCTGGTTGCGGACGGCACGCTCTCCGGGGGCATGCTCCCGAAGATCAGTTCGGCGCTGGACGCCGCCAGAAACGGCGTCAAGAGCGTGCACATCATCGATGGGCGCGTCGAACACGCCGTGTTGCTGGAGATTCTCACCGATGAAGGCGTGGGGACGCTGATTCGGTCCAGGTGATTGGTTGAGGGTTAAGAGTTAAGAGCTACTCGTTGATGACGTGAGCGGAACCAGCCTACTTAGGCTCAATGTATTAGAGCCGATGAAGGCCCTCGCGACGGAAGTTTCTACTCGCACATATCGTCAAGATCTGCCTCCTGCTCTTGGGTCCAAAGCTAAGGTGAATCCATTGTTCTTTTTTTAACTTGCCGTACTCATGAATTAGTTGATCAAAATCCAGGTCAGAATCGGCGATTTTTTTGCAAATACGGTAGGGACTGCCAAACTGCCTGCAGACAAAGTCTGCCGCCAAACCTTGCACGTGTTGCGACGTCTCACTTCCCCCGACTGCTGAATTTAGGGCTTTGCACCGATAGCCGCTGGAAATCATTAGTGGGTATCCAAGCAGGCCCCGAACTTCTTCCAAGCCTCCGGCAAGTTGCTTGAGATTTCTTATGATTTTCTTAGGCGGAGTATTGTCAATTCCCTTTTTCGTCGCCGTTTTCGAGTGAATTAACTGAGCAAGGGTGAAGTGTGGCGTAAGCCGCAGTTTGTTGGGCTTCTTGAGAATTTGTTTTTTGCTGATCAATGGGCAACTGAACCGACCGGGGTCAGCCTCAAGACAGGATTAGCAGGCGGTAGCAAGCACTTACCCGGAATCATACAATAGCTACTTAGCCGATCGCCTTGGAGGAAGCCATGCCCGCTGCCAAACGAGGCGAGCGCCGCCTGCAGATATTGCAGGTGCTGGCGCAAATGCTCGAGAGCCCGAAGGGCGAGAAGGTCACCACCGCCGCGCTGGCCAAGCAGCTCGATGTTTCCGAGGCCGCGCTCTACCGCCATTTCGCCAGCAAGGCCCAGATGTTCGAGGGGCTCATAGAGTTCATCGAGCAGAGCGTGTTCGGTCTGGTGAACAAGATCACCACCGAGGAGGAAAGCGGTCTGAAGCAACTGCATGCGATTCTCGCCTCGCTGCTCGGTTTCGCGGAAAAGAACCCCGGGATGACGCGCGTGCTCATCGGCGACGCCCTGGTGAACGAGGACGAGAGACTGCAGGCGCGCATCAACCAGTTCCACGACAGGCTGGAGGCGACTTTCAAGCAGTGCCTGCGCGTGGCTGCGACTCAGCAGCAGCCTGGGGACACGGGACCGTCGGCGCCCGACCCCGGTCCTCAGGCGAATCTGCTGCTTTGCTACGTCACAGGACGCTGGCACCAGTTCGCCAAGAGCGGATTCAAGCGTCTTCCCTCGGAACTCTGGGACAAGCAGTGGCCCCTGCTTGTGTAGAAACTAGGCGGTGACTTTGGCGCAGACCGTGCAGGCAGGATCCTTCGCGAGCCTCACCGTGCGCCATTGCATGGCGAGCGCATCCAGGATCAGCAGGCGGCCCTTTAGCGTCTCGCCGGCGCCCGCAAGCAACTTCAGGGCCTCGGCAGCCTGAACCGTGCCGATGATGCCGGTAAGCGGGGCGAACACCCCCATTACCGCGCAGCGTACTTCCTCGAGCTCCGCGTTTTCCGGAAACAGGCAGTGATAGCAGGGACAGGATTCGTCGCGCATGTCGAACACGCTCACCTGTCCGTCGAATCTGACCGCCGCTCCGGAAACGAGCGGCTTGCGGTGCCGCACGCAGGCACGGTTGACCGCGTGGCGCGTAACGAAATTGTCGGAGCAGTCGAGCACCACGCTGACCCCGGCTACCAACGCATCCAACTCGGCCGCATCGACGCGTCGCTGCAGCGGTACGACCCGCACATCGGGATTGATCCGGGCAAGCGCTTCGCGGCCGGAAGCGACCTTGGGTTTCCCCACTGACTCTGTGCCGTGCAGGATCTGGCGCTGCAGGTTCGTGAGATCGACGGTGTCGCCATCGGCGAGGGTTATCTGTCCGATCCCGGCGGCAGCAAGGTACATGGCAGCGGGAGAACCCAGTCCGCCGGCGCCTATCACCAGCGCCGAGGATGCCAGCCACGTCTCCTGGCCTTCGATGCCGATTTCCTGCAGCAGGATGTGCCGCGAGTATCGCAGCAGCTGGTCGTCGTTCATGAGCGGATCTCCCCGCCCGCAGAATGAACTGCGCAAAGCGTCAGGTCCATTCCGCGGAGATAAGGCGGCGCGCTTTCCGCGTCCGCCTTATCAATTCTTGGGAGCTGTGACCGGCGCGCTCTGCGCGGTCGCCAGCGGCTCGCCCTTGAGGAACTTGAGCGCCTGCTGGAACTGGAAATCCTTTTCCGAGGCGAACTCGAGCGGGGCCGGGGGTTTCTCGTCACCGCCGCCTTCGGTCGCGGGTTTTGCCGTGGATTTCTGCGTCGTGTCGGAACGGGCGGCCTTGTCCTGGTCGTTGAGGAGATGCTTCTCCAAGTCTGCTTCGCGGAGCCGCCCCACCGTGGGCGTCGTAGGATCTTCGACAATGACGTCGGGAATAATGCCCTTCGCCTGGATCGAGCGCCCGCTCGGCGTGTAGTAACGCGCGGTGGTCAGCTTGATTGCAGTGTTGTTGCCCAGTGGAAGAATTGTCTGCACCGAACCCTTGCCGAAGGTCGCGGTGCCGATGAGCGTGGCGCGCTTGTGGTCCTGCAGGGCTCCCGCCACGATTTCCGAGGCGGAGGCGGATCCTGCGTTCACCAATACGACCATGGGAACGGTCTTGATCGCAGCCGGGAGGCCCTTCAGATAATCTTCCCGGGTGCCGCGAAGATAGTCCTCGGGCGCGGCGATGAACTTGCGTTTGGCATCCTCGGTGCGCCCATCAGTCGATACGACCAAGGCGCGTGGCGCCAGAAAGGCTGACGAAATCCCGACCGCGCCGTTCAGCAGTCCGCCCGGGTCGTTGCGCAAGTCCAGTATCAGTCCCTTGAGCGGACCGTTCTTGTAGAGACTCTCGATGTGCTTCACCAGATTCTCGCCGGTGTGTTCCTGGAACTGCGCGACGCGGACCCAACCGTATCCCGGCTCGATCAGTTTCGATTTGACGCTCTGCACGCGAATGACGTCGCGCATCAGCGTCACCTCGAACGGCTTCGTTTCCCCCTTGCGCATGATGGTCAGCCGGATCGACGTTCTGGGCTTGCCGCGCATCCGCTTCACCGCGTCGTTCAGGGTCATGCCCTTTACCGAGGTATCGTCGATCTTGATGATGAAATCCCCTGGTTTGAGACCCGCGCGAAACGCTGGCGTGTCCTCGATAGGCGAAACCACCTTGACGAAACCCTCCTCCATACCGACTTCGATTCCGAGACCGCCGAATTCCCCCTGCGTGCCGACCT
>JBGPTG010000183.1:0-7163 GCA_041490545.1 Gammaproteobacteria bacterium | reverse complement strand
GTCGCGGTGGTGGTGCCGTCACCCGCAACGTCCGAAGTCTTCGAGGCGACTTCCTTGACCATCTGCGCGCCCATGTTCTCGAACTTGTCCTTCAGCTCGATTTCCTTGGCGACCGATACGCCGTCCTTGGTCACGGTAGGCGCGCCGAAGGATCGCTCCAGCACCACGTTACGGCCCTTGGGGCCGAGGGTCACCTTGACCGCGTCGGCGAGAATGTTCACCCCGGCAAGCAGCTTGTGCCGCGCGGGTTCGTGGAAACGTACGTCTTTAGCAGCCATTTTCGACTCCTGAGAATTGGATTTTGTTGGACTAGGCGACTACGCCCATGATGTCGTCTTCGCGCATGACCAGATACTCGGTGCCCTCGACCTTCACCACCTGTCCGGTGTATTTGCCGAACAGGATGCGGTCGCCGACCTTGACATCCAGCGGGCGCACCTTGCCGTCTTCGAGAATCTTGCCTTTACCCACGGCGACTACTTCGCCCTGGTCGGGCTTCTCGGCTACGTTGTCGGGGATGACGATGCCGCCTGCGGACTTGCGCTCTTCGTCAAGACGCTTGACCACCACGCGGTCGTGAAGGGGACGAATTTTCATAGAACTACCTCCTTTATCAGTAAGTTAGTAGCCAAAGACTGACTATGGCCTGGGAATTGGAGAATGCCGCTGTTGCTAGCACTCTAGTCATGTGAGTGCCAAATAATACGGGCTGGCCTGTCTAATTTCAAGCCCTCAGGCGTGCCCAGGCGCAGCTATATTTGAAAACATTACGAAGATGGTCTTAGAATTTTCGCCGGGTGGGCGGGGACAATGGTCGTATTAACAGGGGTTTAGATCTCCGGGGCGAGGCCTCTGCCCGGAATTGGGCAGGCCGGGGTTGCCCCTGCCTTCTTATCCATCGACTACAAGCCGAGTTCCTTCCATAACCGGTCGACGCGATCCTTCACCTCCGCTCGCATCGCGATCGGCCGGCCCCATACTCGAGAGGTTTCCGCAGGCCACTTGTTGGTGGCGTCGATGCCCATCTTCGAGCCGAGTCCCGCCACCGGGCTGGCAAAATCCAGGTAGTCGATCGGGGTGTTTTCTGCAACGAGGGTATCGCGGGCGGCGTCCACGCGGGTGCTGAGCGCCCAGACCACTTCTTTCCAGTCGCGGATGTTCACGTCCTCGTCGGTGACGATGATGAACTTGGTGTACATGAACTGGCGCAGGGTGCTCCATATACCGAACATGACGCGTCTGGCGTGGCCGGGATATTGCTTCTTGATGCTCGCAACCGCGATTCGATAGGAGCAGCCTTCGGGGGGCAGGTAGAAATCGGAAATTTCGGGAAACTGCTTTTGCAGTATCGGAACAAATATCTCGTTCAGTGCGGCGCCAAGCACGGCAGGCTCATCCGGTGGCTTGCCGGTGTAAGTGGAGTGGTAAATCGGCTCTTTGCGCATCGAAATGCGCTCGACCGTGAAAACCGGAAAGCTCTCTCTCTCGTTGTAGTACCCGGTGTGATCGCCGAACGGGCCTTCGAGGGATGATTCCCCTTGGCGAATCACGCCCTCGAGCACGATCTCGCTCGACGCGGGCACCTGCAGATTGGAACCGAGGCACTTCGCGATCTCCGTGCGCGAACCGCGCAACAGGCCCGCAAACTGGTACTCGGAAAGCGTGTCCGGAACCGGCGTGACGGCTCCGAGCAGCGTCGCCGGATCGGCGCCGATCGCCACCGCGACCGGAAACGGTTCGCCAGTATGCGCTTCGCAATGTTCGCGGAAATCGAGCGCACCGCCCCGATGCGGAAGCCATCTCATGATCACCTTGTCGCGCGCGATGACCTGCTGGCGATAGATGCCGAGGTTCTGACGAGTCTTGAGCGGCCCGCGAGTCACCGTAAGCCCCCAGGTAATCAGCGGTCCCGCATCGTCGGGCCAGCAGGTCTGGATGGGCAGCCGCGCAAGATCCACGTCCTTGCCTTCCCAGACGACTTGCTGGCAGGACGCACTGGAAACTTCTCTCGGTGCCATGTGCAACACTTGCTTTCCAATCGGGATCCAGCGCTCAAGCGCGTCGCGAAACCCTTTGGGCGGTTCGGGTTCCTTCAGAAAGGCGAGCAGTTTGCCGATGTCGCGCAACGCCTCTCTCGGATCGGCACTGGCGTCGGCACCCATGGCGAGCGCAACGCGGCGCATGGTGCCAAACAGGTTGCCCAGCACGGGAATGACGTGTCCCCTGGGATTCTCGAACAGCAGCGCCGGGCCGCCTGCCTTGAGAACGCGATCGCAGATCTCGGTCATCTCCAGTCTTGGATCGACCTCCGCGCGAACGCGCTTCAGCTCCCCGGCGCGTTCGAGCTGCGCGAGGAACCCCCGCAGGTCTTGATAGCTCATGTCCGCTAGACGATCGTCGCCGTGGCGCCGCCGTCCATGGAAATGACCGATCCGGTGACGTAGCTGGCGCGGTCCGAGGCGAGGAACACGGCGACGGCCGCGATTTCCTCGGGTTTCGCATAGCGGCCCAACGGTATTCTCTGCTCTCCTCGACCGCGCGCCTCCTCCTCGGATATCCCGAGCGTCCTCGCCTCGGCAGCGTGGCCGGCTCTGGCGCGCTCGCTCAGAGTCACGCCGGGATTGATGGCGTTGACGCGGATCCCGCTTCGCCCGTAGGCGCTCGCAAGGCCGACCGAAACCAGCATCAGTGCGGCGTTCGCCGACCCACCCGGCAGATGACTCGTGTTTGCCACCTTGCCTCCCTGGCCGACGATGTTGACGATGGCGCCGCGTTTCCTCGCCACCATTCCCGGCAGTACCGCCTGCATCGCGTGGACGTACGTGAAGTACTTCGAATCCATGGCGCTGTGCCACGCCTGCATGTCCAGCTGGTCCGGGGAATAGCGCTTTGCCGCCCCGGCGCAATTGACGAGCACGTCGATCGGCCCGAGGTCTCGCTCGACCCCGGCGCACAAACCCAGCGCCGCGTCGGGATCCGTCAGATCCGCGGTAAACGTCGCGAGCCGGCTTGCCCCGCCCTTCAGCTTCCGCTCCGCAGCGGCGAGATTCTTCGGATCGCGCGACGAAATGGCTATGCGCGCGCCCTCCGCAGCGAAAGCCTCGGCGCACGCGAGCCCAATTCCCTTACTGCCACCTGTTATCAGCACAACCCGGCCGGAAAGATTCAGGTCCACGGCGCTCCCTGCCTTATTGCAAAATCGGCAAGGATACCCGAGAAGATCGCGCCACCGACCCAGTTGTTGTTGTTGAATGCCTTGAAACATTCTTCGCGGCCGCGGTTGCGGATCAGGCGGTAGTGATAGACCATCAGCCCGGCCGCGCCCGCCAGGCCCAAATCGTAAGCCAAGCCAAGGCCGTGAAACACCCCGATCGCAACGAGAATCGCGAGCATGGCGAAATAACACGCCATCACGGCCGGAACGTCGTGTCGGCCAAAAGTGATGGCAGCCGTCTTGATGCCGATCTTCAGGTCGTCGCTGCGATCGACCATGGCGTACTCGGTATCGTAGGCCACCGCCCAGAAAATATTCGCGAGAAGCAGCCACCAGCCTTCGGTCGGAATGGATCCGAGAATCGCCGCATAGCCCATCGGAATGCCGAACCCGAACGCAATTCCGAGGTAAGCCTGCGGAATTGCGAGAAAGCGCTTGCTCAAGGGATAGGTTGCCGCCAGCGCAAGCGCTACGACAGAGAGCAGTATTGTCAGCCGATTCAGGGGCAGTACCAGGGCGAAAGACGCCAGCACCAACGAAGCTGCGAGCACCCACGCCTCGCGCCTGCTGACCGCACCGGTGGCAAGCGGCCGGTCGCGTGTGCGCTCGACCTGCCCGTCGAAACGCCAGTCGGCGAGGTCGTTCAGCACGCACCCGGCAGAGCGCATGAGTAGCGTTCCCATGGCGAAAATCCAAACGATGCGTCCGTCCGGATGTCCGTCACTCGCCAGCCATAGGGCCCAGAGAGTCGGCCACAACAAGAGCAGCGTCCCGATCGGCTTGTCGAGCCGCATCAAGCGCTCGTAGAGCGTGAGCCTGTTGCCCAGCGCGGCCAGGTTCATGGTGCAATCATTCTAGCCGGGTGCGGGGAAAATATCGCCGCCCTGGGAACACGCAGACCGATTTTCGTCTCCCGTACGCAAGCCCGGCGTAAAGTCCGAGACACCGCTTTCGCCGAACCATGCGTTGGCCTTACGCCCTCAGGAAATCGGCACGGCCTCCCAGCCAGCGCTCCAGGTGCGCCACGACCGCCTCGGGGTGCTGAGTAAGAAGCCCCTCTGCGACCTGACGCGCCGACTCGACCAGGTCCGAATCCTTGTCGAGATCGGCAAAACGCAATAGGGGAACCCCGCTCTGGCGCGATCCGAGGTATTCCCCCGGCCCGCGTTGCAGCAGGTCCTCGCGTGCGATGACGAAACCGTCGGAATTCTCGAAGATGACGCGCAAGCGCCGGCGCGCAGATTCTCCGAGCGGGTTCTGGTAGAGAAGAATGCAGACCGAATCCTCGGTACCGCGACCGACCCGCCCGCGCAACTGGTGCAGTTGTGCAAGGCCGAATCGCTCGGCGTGCTCGATGACCATGAGCGATGCGTTCGGCACGTCGACCCCCACCTCGATCACCGTGGTCCCGACCAGCAACTGGATCCGGCCCGCAAGATAGTCGGCCATGGTTTGCACCTTCTGCGCCGGTTTCAGCCGCCCATGGATGAGCCCGACCCGGAAATCGGAAAATTCCGCGGTGAGCGCTGCATGCGTATCGATAGCTGTCTGCAGCTGCAGTTGCTCGGATTCCTCGATCAGCGGGCACACCCAGTAGGCCTGCCCGCCGGCCCGGCAGGCCTCGCGAATGCGGCGCACGATCTCCGGGCGCCGGGATTCAGCCACCAGTTTCGTGGTGACCGGCCGTCGGCCCGGCGGCAACTCGTCGATGACCGACACATCCAGGTCGGCGTAGTAGCTCATGGAAAGCGTTCTCGGAATCGGTGTCGCGCTCATCATCAACTGATGCGGCTCCGCTCCCTTCCTGCGCAGCGCGAGCCGCTGCGCCACGCCGAAGCGATGTTGTTCGTCGACGATGGCAACGCCGAGGGAGCGGAATTCGATCGGGTCCTGGAATAGCGCGTGCGTGCCTATCGCGACCGCCGCCTTGCCCGAGGCGATGGCAGCCCGCGCCAAGACGCGCTCCTTCTTCGTCTGGGTTCCGGTGATCCAGGCAACCTCCACACCGAGGGGGTGCAGCCACTCGCTGAACTTGCGGTAGTGCTGTTCCGCCAGCAGCTCCGTTGGCGACATGACCGCTGCCTGCAGTCCGTTCTCGGCGGCGCGGAGAGCCGCGAGCACGGCAACAACGGTCTTGCCGCTGCCGACGTCACCCTGCAACAGTCGGTGCATGGGATGCGGCTGCTCCAGATCTCTTTCCACCTCTCCCCACGCGCGCATCTGCGCCGCGGTGAGGCGGAATGGAAGCCCTGCAATAAAGGCGGCCGTGTAGCGCTTTGTTCCCGCGCGGGCCAGCGGCGGCGCCGCCCGCGCCTTTCGCTCCCGGTAGTGCCGACGCATCGACAGCTGCTGCGCCAGTACCTCGTCGAATTTCATGCGCCGCCACGCTGGGGCGTTGCGGGCGCCGAGCGCGGCCAAGTCGGCGCCCGGCGGCGGGTGGTGCAGGATCTCGACGGCCTCGCGAAAGCCGCACAAGCCCAGGGATTCTCGCAGGCGTTCGGGCAGGGTGTCTTCGAGCGAATCCCGTGACAAGGCGGCCTCGATCATGCGCCGCAGGGCGGCCTGACCCAGGCCGGCAACGCTCGGATAGATCGGTGTGAGCGCCCTCGGCAGTGGAGTATCGGGATGCGTCACGCGAAACCGGGGGTGAATCATCTCCCCGCCAAAAAACCCCGTGTGCACTTCACCGAAGGCCCGCACCGTTGCCCCGGGCGCCAGCGCCTTGGCCTGGCTTGAATAAAAATTGAAGAAGCGCAGCACGACTTCCCCGGTTTCATCCCCGATCCGGGATATCAGCTGGCGGCGCGGCCGATAAACGATTTCGGTGGACCGTACCGAGCCCTGCACTTGCGCAGGCGAATCGGCGGACAGGCGCGCGATCGGGGTGATGCGCGTTTCGTCTTCATAGCGAAGCGGAAGATGCAGCACCAGGTCGAAATCCCGCCTGATGCCGAGCTTTTCGAGTTTGGACCCCGCGGCACTGCCGGGCTTGGACCCGCCCCGCTTGCGCTTGCGGCCCGGGTCGGGGCGATTGGACGAAGACGGGTGAACAGGCCGACCGCGTATTCTCAACGATCCGCTCTCGGGGAGCCGCCGAGCACGAGCACGGCGTCGGCCTCGATCAGCGCTCCGCGCGGCAGGGCGGCAACACCGATCGCTGCACGCGCCGGATAAGGCTCGCTGAAGTATCCCGCCATGACTTCGTTCACCCGACTGAAATGGGCCAGATCGGTCAGATAGACCGTGAGCTTCACCACATCGTTCAAGGATCCTCCCGCCCCTTCGGCTACCGCTCTGAGATTGCCGAAAACACGATGGATCTGGGCGTCGACGCCTTCGACCAGCTGCCCGGAGCCGGGGTCCAGTGCGATCTGTCCCGACATATAGACCGTGTCGCCGACGCGCACGGCCTGGGAAGAGGTGCCGATTGCGGCTGGGGCATTTCGCGTCGAGACGATCGACCTGATCATGGCACATGGGATTGGGCTAAGCTCACCAATCTATGATATCCGCGCAAGGGCAAGCAGCGCCAGAGACCCGGCATCGCAGATGAGTGCCGCCAGCATAGACAAGCTCCTCAAACTGATAGGAACGCCCAGGGACGGGGCGCTGCTGCGCTTTTCCATCGGTAGCGAATTCCTGAAGCTCGGCGACTTCGACCGGGCGTCGGCCAGTCTGCGCGCCGCCGTGGAAAGGGATCCTGGCTATTCTGCTGCCTGGAAGCTGCTCGGGGCGGCGCTGGCCCATGCCGGCCAGGCCCGGCAGGCGCTCGAAGCGTATCGCCAGGGAATTCTGGTCGCAGACGCCAAGGGCGACAAGCAGGCGGCGAAGGAGATGAAGGTATTTGCCGGACGCCTGGAGAAATCCCTCGAAGCGCAATCGGGCGGAGACTCATGAGAGCTTTGGCGCGCGCTGCCTGCGACAATGGTTTGCCAACCGAAGACTTGTT
>JBGPTG010000182.1:0-7165 GCA_041490545.1 Gammaproteobacteria bacterium | reverse complement strand
ATGTCGGCGGCGTGCGGATCGGTGGTGGGGTTGCCCGCCTTGTCGAGGGCCCAGCCGGCGGGCAGGGTTTCGCCGGTCTTCTTCGCCTGGTTGAGGCGGCCCATCGACACCACGCCAGTGCCCATGTCGAGCATGATCGAGCCGTGTTTTCCGCCCGGCACCGCGATCGAGAGCGGGCTGGTCGAGACACCGGCCGCGCGCGTGCCGTGATACGCCATGTTGGGCCACGACGCCGAGACGGCGATCGCCGCGAGTCCTTCCTGTGCCGCGGCGAACGTGTAGTAACCGAGTGCGGCGGTGTGCGTGGTGGCGCGCACCAGCGCGAAACCGATCCCCGCCTCCCGCGCCTTGTGCACGGCTTCCGTCTTGGCGCGCAGCATCGCCACCGGCCCGGCGGCGCGGTCGGCGTCGATGAGGACCGACGCCGGTGTTTCCTTGCTCACCCGAATCGACGGCCGCGGGTTCATGTCCCCGGTCTCGATGAGGTTCACGTAGCGCGGCAGTCGCGTCACGCCGTGCGTGTCCACCCCGCGCAGGTTCGCCCACACCAGGACTTCGGCGACGGTTGCCGCGTCGTCCTGGGGCATCCCGACCTTGGCCAAGACGCCCGCGACGAAGGCGCGCAGTGCATCCGCGGATACGGTCGCCGCGCCGCGCACTTGCGCTGCTGTCGCGTTCATATGGACTTGTTCAGGATTTCCCTAGGCGCGCGCCGGGAAGTACTTGTCGAGCCAGTTGCGCACCAGGTTCGCGACCAGCGTGTTGCCTTCGGAGAGCATGAAATGATCCACATCGGCCATGAGGTGCAGGTCGGTTGGCTTGCCCGCGCGCGCGAACAGCTCGATCGACTGCTCGGTGGGCGTCACCGAGTCGTTCGCGGAATGCAGCAGCAACAGCGGCCGCGGCGCGATTCTCCTCACCACGTCGTTGGCGGTGAAGGCGAGCATGCTCTCGACCACCTCGAACGGAAATTCCATGATCGACCCCGACGCGAGGTTGCCGCGCAGGCGCGGTGGGATCGGCACGATGTCGTAGCGCGGCACCATCAGCGGTTTTCCGGAACGCCTGCGCCGCCGGCCTTCGGCGAGCATCGCGGAGAATTTCTTCCACGCCCGCGCCGAGGCGTGCTGCCTGCGGAATTTCTTGACGCCGTCGCCCCAGCCGCCCGAGGAAATGCAGGCGGCGACGCGTTTGTCGACCCCGGCCGCGTACACGGCCACCGCCGCTCCGAAGCTCTGCCCGGCCACGCCGATGCGCCGCGGGTCGATTTCCGCGCGCGTCGCGAGCCAGGTGAGCGCGTTCTTCGTGTCGCGCACCTGCTCGAGGCAGATCACCCGCCCGCGCTCGCCTTCGCTCTCGCCGCAGCCGCGGAAGTCGAAGCGCAGCGCGGCGTAGCCCAGACCGGCGAACATCCTTGCCACCGCGGTTCCGCCGCCGCCGTCCTTGTTGCTGCCGAAACCGTGCAGCACCAGGAACGCGGCGCGCCGTTCGTCGGGCGCGCGGCCTGCGGGCAGGTGCAGCACGCCGGCCAGCTTCAGCCGGTCGGATACGA
The DNA here is from genome assembly GCA_041490545.1 of Gammaproteobacteria bacterium. Lineage (GTDB taxonomy): Bacteria > Pseudomonadota > Gammaproteobacteria > Burkholderiales > SG8-39 > VBDM01. The sequence continues at coordinate 5,613 of JBGPTG010000182.1, read as the reverse complement.
AACTGACGCGCTCTTCCATTCCTCGCTCCTCCCGAAAGACAAATTATAAGTGCGCCGCCGAGGGTCGCGGTAAAATCTCCCGAATAACGGAGCCGCAATGCCCCACGATCATCCGCACAGCGCCATCGACGTCCACGCGCACTATTTTCCGCAGACCTTCCTCGACCTCGTCGAAAAACATGGGCCGGCCCACGGCTTCGAGTACAAGATGGTGGAGGGCAAAGGCCCGCAGTTCAAGCACGGCCACGTGACCACCGGTCCGGTCGGCGCGAAGTTCATTGACCTCGACGCGCGCCTGGCGGCGATGGACGAGCAGGGCGTCGCAGTCCACGCGCTCTCGCTTTCCCAGCCGATGGTGTACTGGGCTGAAGGAGATCTGGCGAGGCGCCTTGCCGAGACCTACAACGACGCGCTCGCGCGCGCGCACGAGCGCCATCCGCGCCGCTTGATCGGTCTTGCCGCGCTGCCGATGCACGAGCCCGCGCTCGCGGTGAAGGAAGTCGGGCGCGCCGCGCAGCTCCCCGGAATACGCGGCTTCTACATCGCCACGCAGATCCGCGGCAAAGACCTGTCCGACGCCGCTTTCCTGCCTGTATACGAACGCATCGACGCCACCGGCCTGCCCCTCTTCCTCCACCCGCTCGATGTGATCGGGCACCAGCGCTTGAGCGCCTACTACCTCACCAACCTACTCGGCAATCCTTTCGAGTCGGCGATCGCCGCGGCGCATCTCATCTTCGGCGGGGTGCTCGACCGCTTTCCGAACCTGGTCGTCTGCCTGCCGCACTCGGGCGGCGCGTTTCCGTGGCTCGTCGGCCGCCTCAACCGCGGCTGGGAAAAGCGCGCCGACCTGAAGCACATCCAGCGGCCCCCGGTCGAGTACCTGCGCCGCTTCTACTACGACACGGTCGGCTATTCCGACCACGTGCTCGAGTACCTCGTCAAAGTCATCGGCGCGGACCGCGTGCTGATGGGCAGCGACTACTGCTTCCCCATTGCGTACGAGCAGCCGGTGAAGATCGTGACCGATCACCCGGTGCTCGACGCCAAGGCGAAGCAGGACATCATCGAAGGGAACGCGCGCCGCCTGCTGAAGCTGTGATTGCACCCGCGGGCGCGATTTCTGCCAGAATGCGCCCCTGCCTTGGAATGGAAACGTGGCTGCCGGCGTTTACCAAGGGCCTTGCGACAGGCAAAACCCACCGACCCGAAGGGCCACTCACAGAGGACTCAAGACCATGAAACAGTCAGGACTATTCCTGTTCGCCGCAGTACTGGCGCTTGCCAGTGCTGTCGCGAGCGCGCAAACGCCGATGCGCATACGCGGCACCGTCACCAGCCTGGATGGGGATGTGCTCTCGGTGAAGGCCCGTGACGGCAAAGACCTCAAGATCAATCTGGCTCCAAACGCCGTGGTGGCGGCCGCCAAGGCGGTGAAGCTGGGCGACTTGAAGCCGGGCGCCTACGTGGGTTCGACGGCGAAGAAGAACGCCGCCGGCATGCTGGTTGCGAGCGAAGTGCATACCCTGGGGCCAGCGGTCCCCTCCGGCCACACTCCCTGGGAGACGGCACCGGGCGACACCATGACGAACGCCAACATCGCCAAGATGGTCAAGGCGGCCGGCGGCAACGAGCTCACTCTCGAATACAAGGGCGGCTCGCAGCAGATCCTGGTGCCGGATGGCACGCCGATCGTCGATTTCGTTCCGGGTGACCGGTCGCTGCTGGTGCGGGGCGCGACCATCTTCACCGGAGCGCAGGTCGCGGCCGACGGCAAGATCACCACGGCCCGCGTCGCAGTGAGCAAGGACGGCGTCAAGCCGCCGCAGTAAGCCGTTCAGGCGGGGGCCGGGGCGGCCGGTCCCGCAGCGAAGCACGCATGGAAACCAAGGCCACGCTGCGGGTAGAGGAGCGCCCCGACGGCGTACTCCTCTTGACTCTCGCCCGCCCCGAGGTCGCCAACGCCTTTAACACCCAGTCCGCGCTCGACCTCGATGCGGTGTTCCGCCGCATCGGCGCCGCGCCGCGCTGCGTGGTGCTCACCGGCGCGGGCGACCGCGCGTTCTGCTCGGGCGCCGATCTCAAGGAGCGCAACTCGCTCGACGACGCGCAGTGGCATGCGCAACACGAGATCTTCGAGCGCATGTTCCGCGCGGTGCTCGACTGCCCGGTTCCGGTGATCGCCGCGGTCAACGGCGCCGCGGTCGCCGGGGGCCTGGAGCTCGTCCTGATGTGCGACTTCGCCTACGCATCGACGACCGCGCGCTTCGCGCTCACCGAGGTGTCGCTCGGCATCATGCCGGGCGGCGGGGGCACGCAGACGTTGCCGCGCGCGGCGGGCGAGCGGCGCGCCAAGGAGCTGATTCTCTCGGCGCGCCCCTTCTCTGCGGAAGAGGCGCTCGCCTGGGGTGTCGTCAACCGCTTGTGCGAGCCCGCGCGCTTGATAGAGGAGACGCTGGAAACGGCGGCGCGCATCGCCTCCAACGCGCCGCTCTCGGTGGCGCAGGCGCGGCGCGCGATCCACGCGGGCATCCAGACGGACCTCGCCGCGGGTCTGCAACTCGAGCTCGGCGCCTACAACCGCCTGGTCGGCACCGACGACCGCAGGGAAGGCATACGCGCGTTCAACGAAAAGCGGAAACCGAAATTTCAGGGACGCTGAAACAAAAGGAGGCCATGTGAACACCAGACATTTCATCCGCAATTCCTTGACGGCGATCGTCGCGCTGCTCGCGGGCTGCGCGAGCTTCGCGCCCGTGGACTATGGTGCCATCGTGTCGAGCCCGGACCGCAGCGACGCCGACCGGCAGACCGACCAGCGCAGGAATCCCGACCGTCTGCTCGCCTTTACCGGCGCGCGGCCGGGCCTGCGCGTGCTCGACATGGGCGCGGGTGGCGGCTACTCGACCGAGCTGGTTGCGCGCGCCGTCGCCCCGGGCGGCACGGTGTACGCGCAGGACGCGGCGGCGCTTCCCGATCGTGTCAGGGAACGTTTCGACGAGCGTGCGCGCAACCCGGCGATGAAGAACGTCGTGCGCGTGCTGCGCGATTTCGACGACCCCGTGCCGCCGGAAGCGCGCAATCTCGATCTCATCACCTTTTTCTTCGCCTATCACGATACGGCGTTCATGAACGTCGATCGCGCCCGGATGAACCGGGCGCTCTTCGACGCGCTCAGGCCGGGAGGCGTGCTGGTGGTCGCCGATCACTCGGCGCAGGCGGGCGCGGGCATCGGTGTCGCCAAGTCCCTGCACCGCATCGAGGAGTCGGTGCTGCGCCGGGAAATCGAGGCGGCGGGTTTCAGGCTCGACGCCGAAGGCGATTTCCTGCGCCACCCCGAGGACCCGCGCGACGCCGTCGTGTTCCGGCCCAAGGTACCTGTGGACGAATTCGTGCTGCGCTTCGTGAAACCCTTCGAAGGCGCCCGGTCCGGCGCCTCGATGGGGTATTGAGTATCCTTCAGCGCGGCGAGAAGTCGAAGGTGTTGGTGAGGTCACCCATGTTGGCGCGCACGCCGGGAAGCGGCTCGAGGCCGAAGCGGCGCGTGATGAATTTCAGGATCGAGGTCGTATCGTAGGGCGTCGAATCGACGAAGCCCTTTTTCGCCCACGGGGACACGACGAGGGTCGGGATGCGCGTCCCCGGTCCCCAGCGGTCGCCCCAGCCCGGGCCCGACGGCGGTGGCACGTGATCCCAGTACCCGCCGTTCTCGTCGTAAGTGACGATGATCGCGGTCTTCTGCCACTGCGGACTTTTCCGCAGCCGCTGCAGCAGCTCGTCGATGTGGCGGTCGCCGCTCTCCAGGTCGGTATAGCTCGGATGCTGGTTGACGCGGCCCGCCGGCTTGTAGAACGCCACCTGCGGCAGCGTCCCCTTGTCGATCGCCTCGAAGAATTCCTCGCCGTCCTTCAGATGCCGCGCGCGGTCGGCGCTGCCGGGCGCGAAGCGCGCGTAGTAGTTGAGCGGCTGGTGGTGCGGCTGGAAGATCGGGCTGCCTTCGACGTTGGCGTAGATCACGCTGCGCTTTTCCTTGGGATCGCGGCGCCCGTCGGCGAGCGCCGCGTTCCAGCCGCCCGCGTACCACGCCCAGGAAACGCCCCTGGCGGACAGGGTGTCGCCGATGGTCTTTGCCGACTGGGGCGGGCTGGGATTGTGTGCGGGATCGGCGAGGTCGGGGCTGCCGCCTGCTGCGGGCGGAACGCCGCTCGGCTGGTAGGGCGGCTGCGAGGTATTGACGATATAGCCGTCGGGCGAAATCCGGCCGTCGAAGACCTGCACGGGTCCATCGAGGACCGACTTCGGCGATGTCGGACGTTTCTTGAGCTTGCCCTCGTCGTCGAGCTGGGCCCGTACCGAAGCGGGCGCGCCCGGGTCCGTGGGCGTGCAGGCGCACACCAGCCACTGGTGGTTGAGGAACGAGCCGCCAAAGGCCCCCATGAAAAAATTGTCGGTGAGCACGTAGTCCTTCGCCCAGCGCCACAGGCGGAAGCCCGAGCCGTCGTAGTAGCCCATGGTCCAGGCGCCCACCGTCGTCATGGCGACGAACCGGTTGTTCCGGCCGCCGTTGATCTGCTCGATGTTCTGGTAGTAATTGTGAATGGGGCTCGGCACGATCTGGTCGGTGCGTGCGTTCACCGGCGGCGCATCGATGCGGAACGGGCCGTTGGGCAGGGCCTGCGGGAAGCGCGGGTCGGGCTTGCCCTGCGGCGTGTACACGGGCGGCAGCTGCGGCAGGGGCTTGCCGTCGTGATCGAGCTGGAGCTTCTGCTCGGACGTGGCGTTGGCGATGCCGTTGGCGCCCGGAAACAGGCCGTAGAGATTGTCGAAGCTGTGGTTCTCCGCGTAGATCACCACGATGTGCTCGATTTTCGCGAGGTCTTGGCGGCCGGGGGTGGGGCCGATGGCGGTGCAGCCGGCGGCGAGCAGCCCGGCAAGGAGGCTCGGGATCAGGTGAAGCGAGCGGCGCATCGGGCTGTCCTTTCGAATCGAAGTCGTTGAATCAACTTGCCGGCGTTTTGGTGGCGCGCGGCACGCTCCCAAGCGTAGCAGAGATCGCGCGGGCGTCGCTTCTCCACGACATGGCATTGCGGAATGCAAACAGCGGCTTGAAAAATTCCGCGCCCGAACGCGTCGTTCCCCGGCGACATCCAGGCGCCTGCGCGCATTCACGCTCTTCGCGTAATCGCATGAATTTCCGAATGACTTTGTTGTGGCACGCGTGTTGCTACTGCGTTCGAATTCGAATCCCATGTTTCCCGATACGTTCATCGTCCGCAACACCGAGGAGTAACTCATGCTCGACAACTTTCGCCGCAAGGCCGCGCAGGCCGCGCCGCGTCCGTATTCGCCGTTCAACGAGATGCAGGAAGCCCTGAGTCCGGGGTCTCACAATCCCGCGAAACCGGAAGCGCCCAAAGTCGAACCGCCCAAGTCCGTGCAAGACAAGGCACCACCGCGATCTGGCGAGGGGTTGGCGAGCAAGCTCATCGTCGGTCCGGACATCAAGCTGAGGGGCGCCGAGATCACCGACTGCGACACGCTGGTGGTCGAGGGCCGCGTTGAGGCGGCCATGGACAGCCGCGTCATCCAGATCGCCGAGCACGGCGTGTTCGT
>JBGPTG010000181.1:0-7214 GCA_041490545.1 Gammaproteobacteria bacterium | reverse complement strand
GCCTCCGACTGGAAGCGGTTTCCGTTCACGCCCCTTGCGCCGGTGCAGGAGGCAAGATGACCTACGTGTTCATCGCGAGCGCTGCCCTCGGGGCCAGTCTGCTGTTCTTGCTGGCTGCGGCAACCGCCAACTCTCCCTTGTTTGCCGAACACTACCCGCTGCTGCTGGGCATGAACGCCGTCATTGCCCTCGCGCTACTGGGGTTGGTCGCGTATCAGCTTGCGGTCTTGGCGCGGCAGCGACGCGCCAAGGTATTCGGCTCGCTCCTCACTTTTCGCGTGCTGGTGATGTTTGCGTTGGTGGGAGTCGTTCCGGGCCTTCTTGTTTACACCGTGTCTTTGCAGTTTCTTGTCAAGAGTATCGAGTCGTGGTTCGACGTACGGGTGGAGCGAGCCTTGGAAGGAGGGCTGAATCTGGGGCGAGCTGCTCTCGACGTCATGTTGAATGATCTGATGCTCAAGGCCAGTGTCATTGCTCTTGATCTCGCCGAGGCTCCCGAATCGCGGCGCGCTGCGTTGCTGACTCGCTTGCGCGAACAGGCTTATGTCGAGGAGGTGCTGTTGTTGAACGCGGAAGGCGAGGTCCTCGCCGACGCCAGGCGAAGCGCGGCAAGCCTATCCGCACCTGAACCCAGCGCCCAGGCTCTCCGCGAAGCGCGACAGGTCCGCGGTTACGGCGCAGTCGAGCCTGTAGGGGATAAGGGGCTCCTGTTCAGGGTCATCGTTCCGATACAAGATTCCAGGAATCGTGGCGAAGCGCGCTTTCTCCAAATCATACATTGGGTACCCCAGGTGTTAGCCGAACAAGGTGAGTCGGTACAAAGTGTCTATCGCGCCTACAAGGAGCTCTCCCTGTCGCGCGAAGGGCTCAAGGAGATCTACATACTCACTTTGACCCTGACGCTGCTGTTGGCGCTACTTTCGGCAATCGCCCTTGCATTCCTGCTTTCCCGACGGCTCTCGAATCCGCTCGCAGTTCTGGCAGAAGGCACACAGGCGGTTGCGCGGGGGGATTTTTCACGGCGCGCTCCCGTTACGAGTCGCGACGAGCTGGGGATTCTGACGCAGTCATTCAACAGCATGACGGAGCAACTCGGCGAAGCGCGGAATGCCGCCCAACGCAACCAGGCACAGCTCGAGACTGCCAAGGCCTACCTGGAGAGCATTCTTGCAAACTTATCTGCAGGGGTGCTCGTCTTCAACCAGCAGCTCGAACTCAGAATATGGAATAGCGGCGCTAGAAGCATGTTGCAAGAGGAGCTTTCCAGCCTGGTCGGGCTCACCCTCAACGCATGGCCGACCCTTACCGAATTCGCAGCCACCCTGCGCCGAGAGTTCCTCGACCACGGCGAATCCGTGTGGCAATCCCAGATAGAAATGCGTGACCGGGGTGCTGTGATACTCGTCCGGGGATCGCCTCTTCCTGAACCAAGCGGCGGCGGATACGTGGCGGTGTTTGATGACATCACGCACCTGATTGCAGCGGAACGCGCAACCGCTTGGGCCGAAGTCGCGCGACGGCTCGCGCACGAGATCAAGAATCCGCTAACCCCGATCCAGCTGGCTGCCGAACGGCTGCAGCTGAAGCTGGCAGACAAGCTTCCAGCGGACGCAAGACAAGCGCTGACCCACGCCACCACGACGATCGTGGCGCAAGTGACTGCGATGAAGAGCATGGTCGACGATTTTCGCGACTACGCGCGCACCCCATCGTCACATCTGGATGTGCTTGATCTGAACAGGCTCGTGGTGGAGGTCTTGGCGCTTTATGAGCAGTCCGGCACGCGCATACAGGCGAACCTCCCGCCGGGCCTGCCGCTCGTACGCGGCGATCCTGACCGATTGCGTCAGGTGATTCACAATCTTCTACAGAATTCCCAGGACGCGCTCACCGGAAACGTCGATCCACACATCGAGGTATCGACCGAACTTTCCGAGGGCCAGGTGTGGCTGCGAATCGGCGACAACGGCTGCGGATTCGCCAAGACCATCATAGACAGCGCGTTTGAACCCTACGTAACGACGAAGCCGAAGGGCACGGGGCTCGGACTCGCTATCGTAAAGCGCATCATCGACGAGCATCACGGAAGCATTCGCATCGAGAATCTCGCCGAAAAGGAGGGTCGGCGGGGTGCAGCGGTCCGGATATCGCTTCCTCTTGCGGCATGAACGACCGTGGCACAGATTCTCGTCGTTGACGACGAAGTCGGGATCCGGGAACTCCTCTCGGAGATTCTCTCCGATGAGGGGCACTCCGTGCAGCTCGCCGAGAACGCCACGGCGGCGCGAGCGCTGCGCGCCAAGATCCGCCCGGATCTAGTCCTGCTCGATATCTGGATGCCCGACGCGGATGGGATCACCCTGCTGAAAGAGTGGGCCACCGGGGGCCAGCTCACCATGCCGGTGATCATGATGTCGGGGCACGGCACCATAGACACGGCCGTCGAGGCCACGCGCATCGGAGCCATGGATTTCCTGGAGAAACCGATCGCGCTGCAGAAGCTATTGGCGACCGTGAAGCGCGCGTTGCGCGCGGGAGAATCCCGCGCGGTATCGCCCTTGAGCATCGCCAGCGTCGGACGTTCTGCAACACTCGCAGAACTCAGGAAGCGTCTGGCGCAGATATCCGCGGCAAGTGCCGCCGTGCTGATGCGCGGAGAAAAGGGAGTAATGCCCGAGTTGTATGCGCGTTACCTGCAGCAGCCCGGCACTCCCTGGATCGACGCGGCGCAAGCCTTGAACGACGAGGCCCAGGATCTGCTGCAGCACGCCGCGGGAGGGGTGCTCTTCGTCAGCGAACTCGCCTCGCTGTCCAAGAACCAGCAGAAGCACCTTGCTTTCCTCGCGCTACGCGCCGAGAAGGTCAAGCTGCGTCTCGTCTCTTTTACCGCGGAGGAACCCAAGCGCCTGGTGGACGCACACGGATTCGACTCAGCCCTCATGCAGCTGCTCGCCGGAATCGTGATTGCCTTGCCAGCGCTGCGCGAACACCCCGAGGACATTCCGGAGATTGCCGGAATGATGCTTGCACAACTGGTCGAAACGCGTTTTTGTCCCCCACGGCATTTTTCTACAGGGGCCCTCAACGTGCTGCGCAACTTTGACTGGCCGGGCAATCTGGACGATCTCGCCGCCGCGGTACGCACGCTCGCGCTGACGAGCCTGGAGGAGGAGATCGGATCGGGTGACGCCGAGCGCGTTGTGCCGCAGTTTGCCCGGCGCATTGCCGACCCGGGACCATCTTTCGATCTGCCTCTGCGCGAAGCACGCGAGTCCTTTGAGCGAGCCTATCTGGAGCACCACCTTGCCTTGGCGAATGGGTCCATCGCCCGCCTGGCGGAGAGAAGCGGACTCGAGCGTACGCACCTGTATCGCAAGCTCAAGGCGCTGGGCGTTCTTTCCGGACGGAAGGACGAGTGAGCCGGCTTTGGGCCGGGCGGCGAATCGGAATAGAATGCGTCCTCTTTTGATCCAGTCCATATTTTGAAAATTCTCATTCTCGGTGCCGGCCAGGTTGGCTCCACGGTCGCGGAAAGTCTGGTATCGGAAGCAAACGACATCACAGTGGTGGATGTCGATGCAACCCGGCTTCGCAATCTGCAGGACAGACTGGATCTGCGCACGGTGCTGGGGAGTGCTTCGCATCCCTCGGTGCTGGTTGACGCAGGTATCGAAGACTGCGACCTGGTAATCGCTGTGACGCAGAGTGATGAGACCAATCTCGTCGCGTGCAGAATCGCCCAGCAGCTTTTCAACGTCCCGACCCGCATCGCCAGGCTTCGAGCCACGGATTACCTTTCCAATGAGCGCGTCCTCGGGCCGGAGTGCTTCGATGTCGACCTCGCCATCTGTCCGGAGCAGGTCCTGACCGACTATATCGTCAAGCTGATCGAGTTTCCCGAGGCGCTGCAGGTATTGGAGTTCGCGCACGGCAAAGTGAGTCTGGTCGCCGTGCGGGCCGTTCAGGGCGGCCCGCTCGTCGGCAGTCCGTTGAAGGAACTCCGAAGGCACATTCCTTCCGTGGACGCCCGGATCGCCGCCATTTTTCGCGGCGACAGCCCGATCCAGCCGGAGGGAAACACGGTCGTCGAGGCCGGCGACGAGGTCTTTTGCCTCGCGGCTTCGCAGGATATCCGCCAGGTGATGCGCGAGTTGCGGCGCATGGATCAGCCGGTGAAGCGCGTCATGATTGCTGGAGGTGGCAACATCGGACTGCGCCTGGCGCAGGCGATCGAGCGCGAGTATTCGATCAAGATCATCGAATACGACAAGAAGCGCTGCGAATTGCTGTCGAGCCGTCTCGACAAGGCGCTGGTCCTTCAGGGTGATGTCACCGACGAAGCCCTGCTCGACGGCGAAGACGTGGCGAGCATGGACCTGTTCGTCGCGGTGACCAACGACGACGAAAACAACATCATGTCGTGCCTGCTCGCCAAGCGCATGGGTGCGCGCCGCGTCGTGGCCTTGATCAACCGCCGCTCCTACGTCGATCTGCTCCAGGCCGGGCAGATCGACATCGCCATCTCACCGGCACAGGCCACCATCGGAACCCTGCTCGCTCACGTGAGGCGGGGCCACGTCACTCAGGTGCATAGTCTGCGCCGCGGGGCGGCCGAGGCCCTGGAAGCGGTTGTGCACGGCGATCGCGACTCGTGTCGCTGCATCGGCAGGAGAATCGAGGAGATCGACTTGCCGAAAGGAGCGTCTATTGCCGCCCTCGTGCGCGGCGACAAGGTAATCATGGCGCATCACGATACTGTGGTGCAGGCCGACGACCACCTGATCGTGTTTGTCACAGACAAGAAGCTGCTGCCGAAGGTCGAGAAACTGTTCGAGGTCAGTGCGGGTTTTGTTTGAGGGGAATTCTCTAACCTCATGGCCAGGTACCTCCCGGTTTTTCACGCGCTGAGCGTCATGGTTGTCCTCTTTGCGCTCGCCATGCTTGCCCCCCTCGCGGTTTCGCTTCTCTACGAGGATGGAGCGCGGCGCGCGTACGAACATGCGCTGCTTGTTACCCTGGCCAGCGGCTCCTTGTTGTGGCTGGGAACACGAAAGAGTTCCGCCGAGCTGCGCCCGCGCGACGGGTTTCTCCTGGTCGCTTTGGTGTGGACCGTCTTGCCAGTCTTCGCGGCGTTGCCGCTGCTCGATCAGCTTCCGGGGCTGAGTTTCACCGAAGCCTATTTCGAAAGCGTATCCGGCCTGACAACCACGGGCGCGACGACCCTGTCGGGATTGGACTTTCTCCCTCCCTCGATAAATTTCTGGAGAGCCCTCCTGGTATGGCTGGGAGGGATGGGGGTCGTGGTGCTGGCCGTGGCCGTTTTGCCGCTGCTGGGTGTCGGCGGCAGCCAAATCCTGAAGGCAGAAACCCCGGGGCCGATGAAGGAAGCCAAACTCGCCCAGCGCATCATCGAGACCGCCAAGGGGCTTTGGCTGGTCTATGCGCTTATTACCCTGGCGTGCATTCTGGCGATGAAGGCTGCGGGCATGACCTGGTTTGACGCGGTAGTGCACGGGTTTTCGACCCTTGGCCTGGGGGCGTTTTCGACCCACGACTCGAGCTTCGGCTATTTCAACTCACCCGCGATCGAAGCGGTCGCCATATTTTTCATGGTGGTTGCGGGTCTCAATTTCGGAACGCACTTTCTTGCGTTTCGGAAGCTGTCGTTTGCTCCTTTTCGAGGGGATCCCGAGAGCGGCGCCTACATTGCCGTCCTCGCGCTGTCGGTACTCGGCATCGCCTGGTACCTGAGTGCGAACGAGGTCTACCCGAGCTTTTGGACCGCACTGCGCCACAGCGCATTCAACGTCGTCTCCATTGCAACGACGGCAGGATTCTCCAGCACCGATTTCGGCAAGTGGCCGGTTTTTGCCCCCATGTGGATGCTGTTCCTGTGCTGCTTTGTGACCTGCTCGGGATCGACTGGGGGCGGAATCAAGATGATCCGCGCGGAGCTCATGGTGCGGCAGGCCGTGCGCGAATTGCAGCGCATCCTGCACCCGCGCGCGCATGTCTCTGTAAAGCTGTCTGGTCAGCCGGTGGAGAACAATATTATCTTTGCCGTGCTGGCGTTCATGCTCATGTACGGCGGATCCGTGATCGTGATGACCATGCTGCTTGCTGCATCCGGACTGGACATCATCAGCGCTTTTACGGCGATAACGGCATGCATCAACAACACGGGCCCGGGTCTGGGTGAGGTCGGCCCGGGCAAAACGTACGCAACGCTCAGCGACTTCCAGACGTGGGTGTGCATTGCTGCAATGTTGCTTGGGCGCCTCGAGCTGTTTGCACTGCTGGTGATATTCACGCCGGGCTTCTGGCGCCTTTGATGTCCCGGACTATCGAACAGCGTCCAGGGGCCTGAAGGAAGAGAAGAACAAATCGAGATCCGCGGCGGCAATCGCAGTCTTTGGGCCCAGTACGGCGAGTTGGTAGAGTCGTCCGCCCGCAATCAGCCATTGCGCTCTGAGTGCGGTGTCCCCCGCCTCCGCGACCAGGGTGCGTCCGACGAACCCGTTGCGCCGCAAAGGCGTGTCCTCTATCACACGGCCGCGAAGATTGGCGATCAGGGCATCGCGCGTCCGCTCGAGGATCCCCGCATCGGCGGCAGGATAGTCCGCGTAGCCGACGCCGAACAGGCTGTTGCCGGCCCGAGCCGACCATAAGTACATGGTTACGCCGGGTGCTCCGCTCAGTGGCCGCGCTTCGAAGAGCATCTTGCCCGGCATGACCGCAGAGAAGTGCCCTTCAGCGGACTTGAGTTCGCGCCAATCGAGACCCGGCGTGCAGGCGACGAGCAACAGCGCAAGCGTCGCGACGGCAAGGCGGAGGTCTCTTATTTTGCGCATGTCACCATGATTTCGACCAGCATCCTGGGATCGGCCAGTTTCGCTTCCACCGTGGCGCGCGCAGGCAGGTGCGCCGGGTCTGCCCAGGCAGCCCATGCCGCGTTCATTTCATCGCGATTGCGTATGTCCGTCACCCAGACATTGGCGGAGAGGATTCGCGATTTTCTTGTGCCGAGCGTGGACAGGATCGCATCGATTTTTGCGAGCACCTCCTCGGTCTGCCGCCGTATTCCCTGACTGAGATCTTCGGCGACCTGGCCTGCAACGTAGATGACTCCGTTGTGTTCGACGGCGGCGCTGAAAAGCTTTCCGGGCTGAAATCGTTTGATGGTCAAGCGGACCTCCTAGCGTGGACAAGAATCG
>JBGPTG010000180.1:0-7216 GCA_041490545.1 Gammaproteobacteria bacterium | reverse complement strand
GCGTCGCCACTACAACCATGTCCGTCCGCATTCGAGTCTGAAGGACCTTACACCGATCGAGTTCAAAACACGCTACGATGCCGTCAACCAGAGAGCCGTTCTCTAGCAATGAATGGTCCGAAAATCCCTGGGCAGGTCACCAGCCGATGGCCCTGCTTCGCGAGACCGCGGCTGAGCTTACGCGTTCGAGCGCCATGAAAACGACCGACGACTCAGTTTCCTAGGTAGTCGCCGTCGCGCGAGCTTGAGATTCAGGCCACGACGGCAGCCGTCGCCAGCCCCGGCATCTCGAATCCGCGCGCCTCCAGCTCCGCCATCAGCGCCTTGTTTTGCGCAGGCGTGAGTTCGACCAGCGGCGGCCTCACCGTCGCCCAGTCCGCATCGCGCCCGAAATGCGCGATGACCGCTTTCAGCGCCGCCATCATCGGGTACTTCTGCATGACGTTGCGCGTGCCCGTAATGCCCTTCTGCAACGCGTCGGCTTCCGACGCCTGCCAGCGCTCGTAGACCTCATTGATCGCACCCGGATTGATGTTGCCGGTCGCGGTGATGCATCCCTTGCCGCCGTTCCGCATGTTGTCGAGCAGGAACACTTCGCTGCCCGCAAACACATCGAAGCCGGACTTGCCGAAGGCGTCGAGCATCGCCTTCGTATTGCTCCAGTCGCCGGAGGAATCCTTGACGCCCGCGACCGTGCCCGGATATCTCTTCAGCAGCCGCTCGATGAGCGCGACCGTGATCGGCACCTGCGACACCGGCGGGATGTGATAGAGGTAGACCCGCAGGCGGGAATCTCCGACGCGTTCGATCACCTCGGAGTAATTGCGGTACAGGCCTTCGTCCGGAACGCCCTTGTAGTAGAACGGCGGCAGCATCAGCACACCCGAGCAGCCCAGCGCAACCGCGTGCGCCGTGAGCCGCACCGAATCGGTGAGCGCGCAGCAGCCGGTGCCCGGCATGAGCTTCTCCGCCGGCACCCCGTCCTGCACCAGCGCCTCGAGCAGCAGCATGCGCTCGTCCACGGACAGCGAATTCGCCTCGCTGTTGGTGCCGAACACGGCGAGCCCGCGGCAGCCGTTCGCGAGCAGCCACTTGCAGTGGCGCACATAGCGTTCGCGGTCGGGAGCGAGGTCGCGCCCGAATGGCGTAACCACCGGCGCGAGCACGCCTGAGAGTCGTTTCTGGGAAGTCATGTCGGAGGGCTCCGGAAGGGGATCGCCCGGAATTATCTCACCTCGTTCGACGGGTAGAAATGTCCCCCACGCACCGCCCGGCGTGGTCCCGAAGCGGCAATCCCGGTATCATGCCTGCGTCGTCCGTTTCGCCACATTCCCGGGAGAACACCACCATGAACCGCTTTGCCGCCATCATTGCCCCTGTCGTACTCGCCGCGACCGCGGCGCTGCTCGCCCCGTTTGCCGCGGCGCAGGAAATCACGCTGCGCGTCGTCAGCGCCTTTCCCGAAAACCAGTACTACGTGAAGCGACTGGTCGACTGGATCGGCAAGGTCAACGCCGAGGGCAAGGGCACGCTGCAGCTCAACTTCATCGGCGGGCCGAAGGCCATCCCCACCTTCGAAGTCGGCAACGCGGTGAAGACGGGAGTCGTCGACATGGCGATGTCGACCGGCGCCTTCTACACCAACCTGATGCCCGAGGCCGACGCGCTCAAGCTCACCCAGCTTCCCGCCGCCGAGCTGCGCAGGAACGGCGCCTACGACTACATCAACAAGGTCTGGGCCGAGAAGGCGAACATGTTCTACCTCGCGCGCGTGGTGGACAACACCCCGTTCCATCTTTACCTCATCAAGAAAATCGACAAGCCCGATCTCACGGGGCTGAAGCTGCGCATCACCCCGGTGTACCGCGATTTCTTCCAGGCGCTGGGCGGGACCGTGGTGCAGATCGCCCCGGGCGAGGTCTACACGGCCTTGGAGCGCGGGGTGGTGGACGGCTACGGCTGGCCGATCCACGCCCTGTTCGATCTGAACTGGCAGGAGCACACCAAGTATCGCGTCGATCCGGGCTTCTACAACGCCGAGGTGTCGCTCATCTTCAACCTCGACAAGTGGAAGGCGCTCACCGCAGCGCAGCGCACCTACCTCACGAAGCAGGCGCTCGCCTTCGAGGCCCAAAACGAGGAATGGGCCAAGTACAACGCCGACGAAACTCAGCGGCAGGCCAAGGCAGGCATCCAGACCATCCGCTTCGACGCGGCCACCTCCAAGCAGTACGTGGACAAGGCCTACGAAGTGGGCTGGGCGAGCATCATCAAGGCAAGTCCCGAGCACGGCCCGAAGATGAAGGCGCTGTTCTCCAGGTGAGGATTCTCCCGGGATAGGCGCGCGCGGCGCGTGTTCTCCTGATGGAGCGCCTGTCCGAGGCTTACGGCAAGCTCTTGAGCGGGCTCGCGCTCGTCGCGTGCGCGTTGCTCTTTTTCATGACGCTCATGATCTGCGGGGACGTGCTGCTGCGCAACACCTCGATCATCCCGGGCTTGAGGAACATCGCCTGGAGCAACGAGGTCTCCGAGGCGACTCTCTACCTCGTCACCATGCTCACCGCGCCGTGGCTCTTGCGCCAGGGCCGGCACATCCGGGTGGACGTGATCTTGCGCGCCGTTCCGAAAAAGCTAGGCTGGTACTGCGAATGCGCTTCCGACTTCTTCGCGTTCGCCTGCTGCCTCGTCATGGCCGTCTACGGCTGGAGCGCCACCGCGGCAAGCTGGAAAGCGGGCTCGATGTCGGTGAAGACGCTGATCATGCCCGAATGGTGGCTGCTCGCGCCGCTGCCCGCGGCATTCCTGCTGCTCGCGATCGAGATGGTTTTCCGCATGCGCCGGCTGTACCTCGGCGAGCGCGCGCCGCGCGACGACGCCGTCTCGGCCGGCTGAACGCGGCGCATGTCCTGGGAAGCGGCGGCGTGGCTCATGCTCGGCGGCTCGACGCTGCTCTTGTTCCTCGGGCTTCCGGTGGCGTTCTCCTTCATCGTGATCAACCTGATCGGGGCGGTCCTGTTTCTCGGCGGCGAACCGGGCCTGGTGCAGCTCGCCCGCAACAGCGTCGGTTCGGTGGCGAGTTTTTCGCTCACGCCGATTCCCCTTTTCATCCTCATGGGCGAAGTGCTGTTCCACACCGGACTCGCGGTCAAGGTGATCGACGGCGTGGAGCGGCTGATCCGGCAGGTGCCGGGCCGGCTCGCCGTCGTCGCGGTGGTAGCGGGAACCATCTTCTCGGCGATTTCCGGATCGACCATCGCCACGACTGCGATGCTGGGGAGCCTGATGCTGCCGGTGATGCTTTCGCGCGGCTACCACCCGACCATGGCCACCGGGCCGCTGATGGCGATCGGCGCAGTGGACATGCTGATTCCGCCTTCGGCGCTGACGGTGCTGCTCGGTTCCCTCTCCGGGATTTCGATATCGAAGCTGCTGATCGGCGGCATCGTCCCGGGACTGTGCTGAGCCTCGCCTTTGTCGTCTACATCATTGCCCGGGTCAAGATGAATCCTTCGCTCGCACCGCAGGCCGAATTCACGGAATACCACGGCTGGGAGAAGCTGCGACCCTTCTTCCAGTACGTGGTACCGCTGGTGTCGATCTTCGTGGTGGTGGTCGCCTCGATGTCGGCGGGCTGGGCGACGCCCACCGAGTCTGCGGCGATCGGAGCGTTGTTCACCATCGTCCTGGCCGCCCTGTACCGCGCGGTCACCGTGAAAAACCTGCTGCAGGCGCTGCGCGGCACGGCGGGGATCTCGGGGATGATCCTGTTCATCATCGTCGGGGCGATGACTTTCTCGCAGATCCTCTCGTTCTCCGGTGCGAGCAACGGCATGGTCGAGATCATCGCGAAGCTCGGCCTGCCGCCGCTCGCCCTGATAGCGGCGATGATGCTGGTGCTGGTGTTCCTCGGCCTCTTCGTCGAACAGGTGAGCATGATGATGATTACCCTGCCGATCTTCATGCCGCTGGTGCAGAAGATGGGCGTGGACCTGGTGTGGTTCGGGGTGATGTTCCTCATCTGCATGCAGTTGGGGCTGTTGCTGCCGCCCCACGGCCTGCTGCTCATGACCATGAAGGGCGTGTCGCCCCCGCAGGTCACCATGGGGCATATCTTCCGCGCGGTGATTCCCTATATCATCATGAGCCTGGTCGTGCTGGTGCTGGTGTTCTTCGTGCCCGCGGTGGCGGTGTGGCTGCCCAGGGCGCTTTTCTAGGAGCGTAGCGCGGGATGGAACGCTCGTTCAAGAAGGAAGTCGGGCTGCTCAGGCTGGGCGCGGGGCAGGCCTTCCACGGCGAGGGCATCCTCGCGGTGACCAAGGCCTTGCTGCAGTCCGGCGTTTCCTACGTGGGCGGCTATCAGGGCGCGCCGGTGTCGCACATGATGGATGTCCTCAACGACGCCCGAGACATCCTGCAGGACCTCGGCATCCACGTCGAGACCAACGCCTCCGAAGCGGGCGCGGCGGCCATGCTGGGCGCCTCGATCAACTACCCGATCCGCGGCGCGGTGACGTGGAAATCGACGGTCGGCACCAACGTCGCCTCCGACGCGCTGTCGAACCTCGCCTCGGCCGGCGTGCGCGGCGGCACGCTCATCGTCATCGGCGAGGACTACGGCGAGGGAGCTTCCATCATCCAGGAGCGCAGCCATGCCTTCGCGATGAAGTCGCAGATATGGCTGCTCGACCCGCGTCCGAACCTTCCTACGATCGTGAAGATGGTCGAAAAGGGGTTCGAGCTTTCGGAGGCCTCCAGCACGCCGGTGATGCTCGAGCTGCGCATCCGCGCCTGCCACGTGCACGGGGTGTTCGAGACGAAGGACAACCGCGCGCCGCGGTTCTCGCGCAACAACGCGATCGAGAACCCGGAATTCGATTTCTCACGCATTTCCCTGCCGCCCGCGACCTACGCACAGGAAAAGCACAAGGTGGAAGTACGCTGGCCGGCGGCGGTGAAATTCATCCGGGAGAACCGGCTGAACGAGGTCTTCGAGGGATCGATCGGTGAATTCGGCATCATCTGCCAGGGTGGCATGTACAACGCCACGGTGCGCACGCTGCAGCAGCTCGGGCTTGCCGATACCTTCGGCGATTCGAAGATTCCCATCTACGTGCTGAACGTCACCTATCCTCTGATTCCAGAGGAAGTTTCGGCGTTCTGCGCCGGCAAGCGCGCGGTGCTGATGGTCGAGGAAGGCCAGCCCGCCTACCTTGAGGACGCACTGCGCGCGATCCTGCACCGCGCCGCTGAGCAGCCTGGTCTGCGTGAGATCAGCCAGACGAAAGTACATGGCAAGGATTTCCTGCCGATGGCGGGCGAATATACCGGCGAAGTCGTCCTCGGCGGCATAGCGAAATGGATCGAAGCGATGGCGCCGCGAGAAATCGATCGCGTGGCCATACAACACGCGGTCGAATCCCTGGCCGCGGTGAAGCAGCGCGCCGCCGAGCTGCTCGGCGCGCTCGTGCCCGCGCGTCCGCCCGGTTTCTGCATCGGCTGTCCCGAGCGCCCGGTATTCTCGGCGATGAAGCTGCTCGAGCGCGAGAGCGGCGCCTTTCACGTGTCGGGGGACATCGGCTGCCACACCTTTTCCACGCTGCCGCCGTTCAACATCGGCAACACCGTCCTCGGCTACGG
Organism: Gammaproteobacteria bacterium; assembly: GCA_041490545.1. GTDB lineage: Bacteria > Pseudomonadota > Gammaproteobacteria > Burkholderiales > SG8-39 > VBDM01. The sequence goes on along the minus strand of JBGPTG010000180.1, from coordinate 1,579 downwards.
CCTGGGGCTCGCCTCCAACTCGGGCATCGCGCCGATATTCAGCAATCGCACCGTCACCATCATGGGCGACGGCGGCTTCTGGCACAACGGCCTTACCTCGGGTATCGCCAACGCGGTGTTCAACAAGAACGACGGCATCCTGGTCATCATGAAGAACGGCTACACCTCGGCGACCGGAACGCAGGCCATCCCGTCCTCGCTGCACCAGACCGAGTGGAAGTCCGGCGACATGAGCATCGAGCGCGCGCTCAAAGGCATCGGCGTCGAATGGATCAAGCCGGTGTATACGTACCGCGTCAGCGAGATGATGAAGACGCTTCGCGAGGCGATGGAATCCGCGTACTCGGGGCTGAAGGTCATCATCGCCGATGCCGAATGCCAGCTCGAGCGACAGCGGCGGCTGCGCCCGCAGGTCGCCGAGCGCCTTGCCCGCGGCGCTCGTGTGCTGCGCACCCGCTTCGGCGTGGACGAGGACGTCTGCTCCGGTGACCACTCCTGCATCCGCCTGTCGGGCTGCCCCTCGCTCACCGTCAAGCCCTCGACCGATCCCCTGAAGGTGGATCCGGTGGCCCACGTGAATAACGACTGCGTGGGCTGCGGGTTGTGCGGCGAAGTGGCGCACGCGGCGATCCTGTGTCCCAGCTTCTTTCGCGCCGAGATCGTGCACAACCCCAACGCCTGGGACCGCCTGCTCGCCCTCGTACGCCGCACCGTCATCGGCTGGCTGCAGCCGGCGTGAGCGTCGCGATTCTCTCCCGATGAGCCTTCCCGAGCGGCCCATCACGGTGCTGATAGCCGCCCTCGGCGGCGAGGGCGGCGGCGTGCTGGCCGACTGGATCATCGCCGCTGCGACCGTCCGCGACTATCCGGTGCAGAGCACTTCGATTCCCGGCGTGGCACAGCGCACCGGCGCGACCACCTACTACGTCGAAATCTACCCGGTGAAGAACGCCGGGCTGGGCGGCCGGCGGCCCGTGATGACGCTGACCCCGGCGCCGTCCTACGTGGACGTGATGGTCGCCTCGGAGCTCCTCGAGGCCGGCCGCGCCATGCAGAACGGTTTCGTCACGCCCGAGCGCACCACGCTCATCGCCTCGACCCACCGCATCTACACCGTCGGCGAGAAGATGCACATGGGCGACGGACGTTTCGACAGCGAGACTATCCTCCGGGCGGCGCGCGCCCTTGCGAAGCGCGCGATCCTCTTCGACATGCAGGCGCAGGCGAACGCGGCGAGCACGGTCATCAGCGCGGTGATGTTCGGCGCGCTCTCGGGATCGGGCACACTGCCGCTTTCACGCGCCGACTGCGAGGCTGCGATCCGGGCCGGCGGCAGGGGCGCCGAAGCGAGCCTGAAAGGTTTTGCCGCCGGCTTCGACGCCGCCGCGGCCGCTCCGGTACCCGGGCGCCCCGGCACGGCAGCGGCGCGAGACCTGCGGGTGCAAGGCTCGCCCTCGGAGCGCGTCCGGCAGACTTTCCCGGCTCCAACGCGGGCCATCCTCCAGGAAGGCGTGGCGCGCTGCGCGGATTTCCAGAACCAGGCGTACGCCAATCTCTACCTCCACCGCCTCGAACCGGT
>JBGPTG010000179.1:0-7253 GCA_041490545.1 Gammaproteobacteria bacterium | reverse complement strand
GCCGCGAGAAACGTACCGGTCTCGATGCGATCGGGCATGATGCGGTGCGCCGCCCCGTTCAGCTGCGCGACACCCTCGATCGTGATCACGTCGGTCCCGGCCCCGGCGATACGCGCGCCCATCGCGCGCAGGCAAACGGCAAGATCGACCACCTCGGGCTCGCGCGCGGCGTTCTCGAGCACGCTCGTGCCCTCCGCCAGGCAGGCCGCCATCATCAGGTTCTCGGTTCCGGTGACGGTGACGAGGTCCATGACGATCGTCGCGCCCTTCAGGCGCTTCGCTCGCGCCGTGATGTAGCCCTGCTCGACCGATATTTCCGCGCCCAGGGCCTGCAGCCCCTTGATGTGCACGTCGACCGGGCGCAGCCCGATGGCGCAACCGCCCGGTAGCGACACCCGCGCCTCGCCGCAGCGGGCGACCAGGGCCCCGAGCACCAGGATCGAGGCCCGCATGGTCTTCACCAGGTCGTAGGGCGCGAGCGGCTCGGACAGCCGTTCGGCCTTGAGCGTCAGGCCCAGGCGGTCGTCGAGCGAAACTTCCACGCCCATCTGCGCGAGCAGCCGCAGCATGGTGGTCACGTCCCTCAGGTGCGGAACGTTGGAGAGCGTGAGTTGTCCGCGCGTCAGCAGCGCCGCGCACATGAGCGGCAGCGCCGAGTTCTTCGCCCCGGAGATGCGGATTTCGCCGGTGAGCGGCACCCCGCCCTGAATGATCAGCCTATCCATCGGCCGCTTCCTCGGGGGTGAGGGTGCGCATCGACAATGCATGGACCTCCTCGCGCATGCGCTCGCCCAGGGCCGCATACACCAGCTGGTGGCGCTGCACGCGCGTCTTGCCGCGGAACGCCTCGCTCACGATGAGCGCTTCGAAATGCTGGCCGTCACCGGTCACGCGCACCGCTTCGCACTTCAGGCCTGTTTCGATGTAGCTCCGGATCTGCTCGGGTGTGACCATGTCAGTGCCTCAGTTTGTATCCGCGCCTCAGCAATTCCAGCGTCAGGCCCGATACCGCGGCAAGAAACACCGCGACGACCGCGAAGCTTGCGAGCGGATCGACGTCGGAGACGCCGAAGAAGCCATAGCGGAAGCCGTCGATCATGTAGAAGACCGGGTTGATATGCGAAAGGCGCTGCCAGAAATCCGGCAGCGAATGGATCGAGTAGAACACACCCGAGAGAAAGGTGAGCGGCATGACGATAAAGTTCTGAAAGGACGCGACCTGGTCGATCTTCTCCGCGCAGATTCCGGCGATCATACCCAGGGACCCGAGCACCGCGCTGCCGGCGAAGGCGAAGGCGACCACCCACAGCGGGTGCCGGACGGTCACGTCCGCAAACGGCAACGCCGCCAACAGCACTGCCGTGCCCACGACCATGCCGCGCACGACCGCGGCCAGGACGTAGGCACCGAAGAACTCCAGGGTGGAAAGCGGCGGCAGCAGCACGAAGATGATGTTACCTGTGATCTTGGACTGGATCAGCGAAGAGGAACTGTTGGCAAAAGCGTTCTGCAGCACCGACATCATCACCAGCCCCGGAACGAGGAAGGCCGCGTAGGGAACGGCATCGTAGACCCGCACCCGCCCTTCCATCACGTGACCGAAGATGAGCAGGAACAGCACGGCGGTGAGCACCGGCGCGCCTATCGTCTGCGTGCTGACCTTCCAGAAGCGCAGCACCTCCTTGTACAGCAGTGTGGGAAACCCGCTCATGTCCGGCGCATCAAGTCGACGAAGACGTCCTCGAGGTCGGGCTGCATCAACTCCATCTCGAGGATACTGCAGCCCGCCCTGCGCACGCTCGCCAGGGTCGTTTCCACCTGGTCGAAGCTTTCCATGCGCAGCACGTGGATCCCGGCGCCCCCGCCGTGATCGAGCGGACGCAACTCCTCCGGAAGATCTCCGGTGACGCGCAACTTGAGGGAAAGGTGGTGCACCCGCTTCAGCAGGTTGGGCGTGGAATCGAGCGCGACGATGCGTCCCTGCTTGAGCATCGCGATGCGCTGGCACAGCGCCTCGGCTTCCTCGAGGTAGTGCGTGGTGAGCACGATGGTGTGGCCGTCGCGGTTCAGCCGGCGGATGAACTGCCACAGCCCCTGGCGCAGTTCGACGTCCACGCCCGCGGTGGGCTCATCGAGCACGATCACCGGCGGCTTGTGCATCAGGGCCTGCGCCACCAGCACGCGGCGCTTCATCCCGCCGGAAAGGACGCGCATGTTGACGTCTGCCTTGGCGGTCAGATCCAGGTGCTGCATGACTTCCTCCACCCAGGCGCGGTTGTCGCGGATGCCGAAGTAGCCGGACTGGATTTCCAGGGTCTCCCTCACCGTGAAGAAGGGGTCGAACACCAGCTCCTGCGGCACCACGCCGAGCAGCCGTCGCGCCTCGCGGTAGTCCCCGACCACGTCGTGGCCGAGAATTCGCGCGGTGCCCCGGTCGGCCCGGACCAGGCCGGCGAGCACGTTGATGAGCGTCGTCTTGCCGGCGCCGTTCGGCCCGAGCAGTCCGAAGAATTCGCCCTGCCGGATCTCGAGGTCGATCCCCGCCAGCGCCTCGAGAGTGCCGAAACACTTGTGGATCCCGCGAACTTCGATCGCGGCGGTCATGCCCGGCCTTGCGCACCGCGGAAAAGGTTCACGCCGCCGACTGCAGGAACTCTGAGACTCCGTAGAGCTTGGCGAGATTCTGCATCGACGCCGGAAGGTTGGCGAGGCGCAATCCCTTGCCGGCCCGCCCGGCCTGGCGCATCCATTCCAGCGCCAGCGCCACGGCGGCTGAGTCCACCTCGGTGACGGCGATGAAATCCACCACGCTCACGCCCTGGCGCAGGTGCTCTTCGACGGCGTCCACCAGCCCGGGAACCGTGTCCAGGGTAATCGCGCCTTCGAGAAGCAGAGAATCGCCTTCGCGCCGGATCACGTCTTGCCCGACTTGGCGCTGTCGCCCTGGCGGTTCTTCGCAGCGAGCGACTTGATCAGACCGTCGACCCCGCGCTCCTTGACTTCGCTCGCGAAGGTCTCGCGGTAGGTCGTGACCAGGCTGACGCCGCCGACCTTGACGTCGTACACCTTCCATCCCGCGGGGGTCTTCTCCATTTCGTAGTCGATCGACACCGGCTGCGACGCGCCGGAAGGCTTGACCTCCGTGCGCACCGTCACCTCGGTTTCCTCGGGCTTGGCGCGCAGCGGCTTGAAGTCGATCTGCTGGTCGCGGTAGCTGGAAAGCGCGGTCGAATAGGTGCGCACCAGCAGCGTGCGGAACTCGCTGATGAGTTCCTTCTGCTGATCGGGCGATGCCGAACGCCAGTTGCGCCCCATGGTAAGGCGCGTCATGCGCGTGAAGTTGAAGTGCGGCAGGACCTTGGTGTCGATCAGCGCGGCCACCTTCTTCGGGTCCCCGGCCTGGATGTCCTTGTCCTGCTTGAGGACCGTGACGACGTCCTGCGTGATGGTCCTGACGAGCGCATCGGGCGCGACGTCCTGCGCCTGCGCGACGCCGGCGAGCAGCACGGCGGAAAATATGAGAAGCCGATTCTTCATGATCTGATTCTTCATGGTCTTCATGATGGCGCTATTCTAGCGCGAGTCTTCATCCTCATCCTCCTTCTGCCGCGGGGGGTTGCCGTCGTAGACGAGGTTGCGACGCCGCTGCATCCAGGCGTCACGCACGAACGAGTACTTGTCGAGGGCCGCCGCCTCGAGGACGCTCGAGGCGTCGAGCAGGTTGGCGCGGTTGCTGATCGCGCGGGTTCCATAGAGCACGTTATGCGTCGGCACGCCGTCGATCCGGAACACGAGGTCCGTCTGGGTATCGACCAGCAGAGCCAGTCCGTCGCGCGCTGTCGACGGTCCCAGGATCGGCAGGACCAGGTAAGGGCCGCTGCCCACGCCCCATTTCCCCAGCGTCTGCCCGAAATCCTCGTTGTGCTTCTGGAATCCCGCGCCGGTGGCGAAATCGAAAATTCCCGCGAGCCCGAAGGTCGAATTGAAGATAAAACGGCCCAGATCCTCGGCCCCGTCCTCGAATTTTCCCTGAAACAGATTGTTGACGCAGGTCCACGCGTCCTCGAGGTTCGAGAAGAAATTGGAAACACCGGTGCGGATCACGCCGGGCACCACTCTGCGGTAGCCCTGCGCCACCGGCTTGAGCACCGCGCCGTCCACCGTGTCGTTGAAGCTGAACATCGCGCGGTTGAACGGCTCCAGCGGATCGGCCGGGTTGCCGCCCGAGGTGGCGCAGCCGCACAGCGCGAGCGCCAGCACCGCACAGATTCTCTTGGTCCAGGGCATTCGACGGGATTTTCTCGACGGGGGGCCGGGGATCGCCCGGTACGCGAGCGTGCCTGACTACTTCTTCGCTTCTCCTTCGGCCGCCTTGCTGTACAGGAACTGGCTGATGAGATTCTCCAGCACCACGGCCGACTGCGTGAGTTTCAGCGAATCGCCGCCCTTGAGATTGGCGGAATCTCCTCCGGGCGAAAGACCGATGTACTGCTCGCCGAGCAGTCCCGAAGTCAGGATCTTGGCCGAGCTGTCCTTGGGAAACTGGTAGCGGCTGTCCAGGCTCAAGGTCACCACCGCCTCGAAGCTCTCGTTGTCGAAGCGGACCTCGCCCACGCGTCCCACCACCACCCCGGCGCTCTTCACCGGCGCGCGGACTTTGAGACCGCCGATGTTATCGAACTTGGCCTTGATCTGATACGAATCCGCACTGGAAAAGGAGGCCAGGTTCGCCACCTTCAGCGAGAGAAAGAGCATAGCGCCGATGCCGGCCACCGCGAATATTCCCACCCACAAGTCGAGTTCCTTACGCGTCATCATGGTTCAAACTCCTCTGAACATCAGTGCCGTCAACACGAAATCGAGCGCGAGAATCGCGAGCGACGAAGTCACCACGGTGCGCGTCGTGGCCCCGGAAACGCCCTCGGCCGTCGGCGGCGCAGCGTAGCCTTCATACACCGCGATCCAGCTGACCGCCACCCCGAATACCACGCTCTTGATGATGCCGTTGACGATGTCTTGCCGAAAATCCACCGCGGACTGCATTTGCGACCAGAACGAGCCTTCGTCGACGCCGATCAGCCGCACGCCGACCAGGTATCCGCCGAAGACGCCCATCGCCGAAAACAGCGCCGCGAGCAAGGGCATAGAAATCACCCCGCCCCAGAAGCGCGGCGCGACCACGCGGGCGATGGGATCGACAGCCATCATTTCCATCGCCGACAGCTGCTCGGTGGCTTTCATCAGCCCGATCTCGGCGGTGATGGCGCTGCCTGCACGGCTCGCGAAGAGCAGGCCGGCAACGACCGGCCCGAGTTCGCGCACCAGGGACAGGCTCACCAGCACGCCCAGCGCCTCCGAGGAGCCGTAGCGCGCCAGGGTGTCGTAGCCCTGCAGCCCCAGAACCATGCCGACAAACAGCCCCGACACCAGAATGATGACGAGCGACTGGACCCCGGCAAAATAGATCTCGCGAAACGTGAGATGGATCCGGCGAAAGCTCGTCCCGGACTCGGCCAGCGTCCGCCACAGGAAACGGCAGGCGAACCCCAGGCGCCATATCCAGTTGTCGACCATGCGAGAACCCAGCGCGCGCAGCAGCTCGGTGACGCGTTTGATCATTGCGCGAGCAGGTCCTGTGCGTATTCCGGGGCCGGAAAATGGAACGCCACCGGCCCGTCGGTCTCGCCGTAGACGAACTGGCGCAACGAAGGAAGCGCCGCGGCGCGCACCTGCGCGGGGGTCCCATGGAATTCCACCTTGCCGGCGGCCATGTAATAGACGTAGTCGACCAGTTCGAGCGCCTCGGCGACGTCGTGGGTCACGATGATCGAGGTCGCGCCGAGTGCATCGTTCAGCTGCAGGATCAGTTGGCCGATGACACCGAGCGAAATCGGGTCAAGGCCGGTAAACGGCTCGTCGTACAGCATCAGCATCGGATCGAGCGCTATCGAGCGCGCCAGCGCAACGCGTCTCGCCATGCCGCCGGAAAGCTCCGAAGGCATCAGGTCTGCCGCACCTCGCAAACCCACCGCCTGCAGTTTCATCAGCGCGAGATCCCGGATAAGCGGTTCGGGCAGCCGCGTGTGCTCGCGCATCTGGAAGGCTACGTTGTCGAATGAAGACGCGTCGGTAAACAAGGCGCCGAACTGGAACAGCATGCCCATCCTGCGCCGGAGAGCGAACAACTCGTCGTCGCTCAACTTGTTCACCACTTTACCGGCGACCCGGACTTCACCCGAGTCGGGCGCGAGCGCTCCGCCGATCAGGCGCAGCAACGTGGTCTTGCCGCAACCCGAGAGCCCCATGATGGCGACGACCTTGCCTCTGGGAACGACCAGGTCGATGTTCTTCAGGATCTGGCGCCGGTCGTAGCTGAAAGTGACGTTTTCGACCTCGACCAGATTACTAGTCGCCACGATGTCCTGCGTGAGAAGGGTAAGCGCCGATTCTAGCCCAGAAGAGGACGAACCAACAATTTGCGATGCGTCGAAGGCAGCGGTCCGATCGTTCGTGAAAGCGCCCAGCCTTTGCGCTATCATCGCCGCATTCCCCGGGGTGGCCCGCAACATGTCCGAATCGCTGGTTCGATTTCGCGGTGTGAGCAAGAGATTTGGCCGCGTCGACGTGCTGCGCGGGATCGATCTCGATATCCCGGCCGGAATCTGCATGGGACTGGTCGGACTGAACGGCACGGGCAAGACCACGCTGATCAAGTGCCTGCTCGATTTCTGCGATCTGGATTCGGGAAGGATCGAAGTCCACGGCATCGAGCACCGGCATCCCGAGGCGCGCAAACGCCTCGCCTTCCTTCCGGAGCGCTTCACCGCGCCCTACTTCCTGACCGGGCGCGAGTTCCTTTCGATGATGCTGCGCCTGTTCGGTCGCGAGTACGACGAGGACACCGGAAAAGCCATATTCGCCGCCCTCGATCTGCAGACAACGGCCCTGGACAGCCCCGTGCGCGCGTACTCCAAGGGAACGAACCAGAAACTGGGGTTGGCCGCGTGCTTCCTCTCGGGCCGGGATCTGTACGTGCTCGACGAACCGATGAGCGGCCTCGACCCGAAGGCGCGGGCACGCGCCAAAGACCTCGTTCTGAAGCTGAAATCGGAGGGACGAACCCTGTTCCTCACGTCGCATTCGCTCACCGATATCGAAGAGGTCTGCGACAGCATGACGGTGTTGCACGAAGGCGCTCTTGCGTACACGGGTTCGCCGCAGGGTCTGCGCGAGCTGCATCACGAATCCTCCCT
>JBGPTG010000178.1:0-7308 GCA_041490545.1 Gammaproteobacteria bacterium | reverse complement strand
GTTCTGGCCGAGCAGGGTGACTTCCTTCACGCCCTGATCGGCCAGATCGGCGATCTCGGTGAGCACGTCCTCGAAAGGGCGCGAGATTTCTTCGCCGCGCGTGTACGGGACGACGCAGAAGCTGCAGTACTTGCTGCAACCTTCCATGATGGAAACGAATGCGGCAGGACCCTCGACGCGCGAAGGTGGCAGACGGTCGAACTTCTCAATCTCCGGAAAGGAGATGTCCACCTGCGGCTGCCCGGAGCGGCGCCGTGCTTCCATCAATTCAGGCAGCCGGTGCAGGGTCTGCGGCCCGAAAACCAGGTCGACGTAAGGCGCGCGCGCAACGATCGCCGCCCCTTCCTGGCTCGCCACGCAGCCGCCCACGCCTATGAGCAGCTCGGGTTTGCCCAGTTTCAGGTGCTTGATCCGCCCCAGGTCGTGGAACACCTTTTCCTGCGCTCTTTCGCGCACCGAACAGGTGTTGAAGAGAATCAGGTCGGCTTGTTCGGCGTCACCGGTCGGCTCGAAACCTTCGGCTTCGCGCAGCAGGTCCGCCATCCGATCCGAATCGTACCGGTTCATCTGGCAGCCGAAGCTGCGTATGAACACCTTCTTCGCCATCCTAGCCGCCGAAGCGCCTTCTCGGCATGGCGAGTTCCCCCGGGGTCGGCAGCCACACGCGGAACAACTGGCCGTCGCCATTCACGAGAAAATCGGCAAATGCTCCCTCGCGCGGCAGGCTCACCGGAACGATGATGAGATTGCGCTGGTCGCGGATGATGGCGCCGGCGGCCAGGCGCATCGGCTTGCCGTCGACGGTCACGTCCATCCCCGCAACGTGCCGCAGGGTGCCGCGCAAAGCGTCCGCCGGAATCGGCTCGGGTCGTGTTTGGGATATGCAAGGCGAGGCCCACAGCAGAGCCGGCAGGAGCACGAGGTACGCGGCGCGGCATGAAGCCATGGTCGTTCGCCAAGGAAAGAAGTGGTGGCGAATCAGGGACTCGAACCCCGGACCTGCGGATTATGATTCCGTCGCTCTAACCAACTGAGCTAATTCGCCACGGAAAGGCGCGAATTATAGCCGTTTCCGGCGCGAACGTCGTCAGGGATCCGGCATGGCAGGCGACGCGCATGGACACCAGGGGGAACGCGGATCGGCGATGTCCGCCGGAGTAGAATCGGCGCATGCAGTTCGACGTGATCATCGTCGGTGGCGGGCTCGCCGGTGCGAGTCTTGCTGCCGCGCTTGCCGGCGCTCCGCTCAGGCTTGCGCTGGTCGAGCGGCGCGCACCGCCCCCGCCCGCCCCCGAGTGGGACTCGCGCGTCTATTCGGTCGCCCCCTCGAGCATCGCGTTTCTCGAGGGTCTGGGGGCGTGGCAGGGGCTGGCCGCGTCGCGCATCACGCCGATCCGCGACATGCGCGTTTTCGGAGACGACGGCCGCTCGCGCCTCGCCTTCTCGGCCTATGAATCGGGAATGGTGCAACTCGCCGCGACCGTCGAGTCGAACCGGCTGCAGCACGCGCTGTGGCAGCGCCTGGAGCGCCAGCCCAACCTGTCGCTGCTCGTCCCCGAGTCGCCCGAGGAGTTGCGGTCTTTCGAAGACCGCGTCGAGATTCGTTTCGCAGGCGGCCGCACTGCCGCGGCCAGGCTCGCGGTCGGAGCTGACGGCGCGGATTCCTGGTTGCGCCGCGCCGCCGGCATCGGGATCCGCGGTGAAGGTTACGGACAGCAGGGCGTCGTGGCGAACTTCACCTGCGCGCGCCCGCACCGCGGTATCGCGTACCAGTGGTTCCGCCGCGACGGCGTGCTCGCCTACCTGCCGCTGCCGCAGGAACGCATCTCGATCGTCTGGTCGACGCCGGACGCACACGCCCGGGAGCTGCTGGCGCTCGAGCCTGCCGAGTTGTGCCGGCGCGTGGCCGAGGCGGGAGGCGCGACGCTGGGCGCCCTGGAACCGCTCACGCCGCCTGCCGCCTTTCCACTGACGCGCATGCGGGCGCAGCGCCTGACGCTGGGGCGCGTCGCGCTCGTCGGCGACGCCGCGCACGTCGTGCATCCTCTCGCCGGACAGGGGATCAACCTCGGATTCGGCGATGTGCACTCGCTTGCGGACCTGCTCCGCGGCGCGCGGGATCCGGGAGATCACCTGCTGCTGCGTCGCTTTGAGCGCGCGCGCGCAGAGGATATACTCGCGACCCGACTGGTCACCGACGGGCTGTTCAGGCTGTTTGGAGCGGATCACGCGGGACTCGCCCGGATCCGGAATTTCGGGTTGAACCTCGCCGACGCCATCCCGGTCCTAAAGACATTGCTGGCGCGGCGTGCCGCCGCGGCGGGCGCCGGTCTGCACAAGGAAATCTCATGAGAACCGCTTACAAAATGAGGGGACACATCCCCTCATACTCCCCCAAGTTACGTCCGTTTCAAGCGCTTTTGAAACGGACTCTGAGCGTGCGAAACCTTGCGGTTTTTCTGGCGATCGCGTTCGCGGCGGCGGCGCACGCCGATGAAGCCTCGGTGAAGCGCGGGCTGGAAACCCGCCTCGGCGGCATCAAGGCGGACAGCGTGACCAAGACCCCGTACGCCGGCCTGTACGAGGTCGTCGTTGGCGAATCGATCCTGTACACCGACGAGAAAGTGAATTTCGTCTTCAGGGGCGAAATCATCGACGCGCGTTCCCAGCAGAATTACACCGAGGAGCGCCAGCGCAAGCTTTCCACGATCAGCTTCGGGGACCTGCCGCTCGATATCGCCATCAAGCAGGTCCGGGGCAGCGGCAAGCGCGTGGTGGCGATTTTCGCCGATCCGTTCTGTCCGTACTGCAAGAACCTCGATCGGGCGCTGATGCGCGAGGACGACATCACGATCTACACGTTTCTTTACCCGATCCTGCGGCCCGAGTCTCCGGACAAGTCACGCGCAATCTGGTGCGCGCCCGACCGCGCCAAGGCCTACTACGAATTCATGCTCAACGGCCGGGAACCCGCGACGGCCAGCTGCAACGCGCCGGTCGAGAAATGGCTCGCGCTCGGGCAGAAGCTCGGAGTCAGGGCGACACCGACCAGTTTCACCGCCAACGGCCAGCGCATCATGGGCGCGAGGCCCGACGAGCTGGTCAAGATGATTGCGGAGGCGAAGTAAGCGCGTCGCGCGTAGTTCCCGGAGTCCCGCTTCAGGGGGGCGGGAAACCCGCCGAACCCGGCTTGAGGTCTTTCGGCAGCAGCACCCACATCCTTCCCTGCTGCCGCATCTTTCCAGCGAGCGCGCCGGCCTCGGCGCCGAATCCCCAGAAGAAATCGGCGCGCACCGGGTTGCGTATCGCACCGCCCGTGTCCTGCGCGATTACGAGCCGATTCAGCGGCGTGCCGCTCGCCGGGTAGGTGGTTGCGAGAAACACCGGCGCCCCGAGCGGGACGTAACGCGGATCGGTAGCGATCGACCGCCCCGGCACCAGCGGCACGCCGAGTGCGCCCACGGGTCCGCTCGCCGGATCGTTCAGCGGCAATTCGCGAAAGAACACGAAGCTGGGATTCTGGTTGAGGAGTTCCTCGAGGCGCTTGGGGTTCGCGGAGGCCCAGGACTTGATCGACTGCATCGAGGCCTCGCCCAGCTTCAGCTCGCCGCGCTCGACGAGATATCTGCCGATCGACTGGAAAGGGTGCCCGTTCTGGTCGGCGTAGCCAAGACGCAGCAGCTCGCCGCCCTCCAGCTGCACCCGGCCCGAGCCCTGGATCTGCAGGAAGAACGCTTCGACCGGATCGTCGACCCAAACGATCTCCTTGCCCTCCAGGAAAGCGGCGCCGCGGGCGATTTCCGCGCGTGTGTAGTACGGCACGACGCGCTTTCCGTCCAGGCGCCCGCGCAGGCGCATGCCGCGCAATTCCGGGTTGACGCTGATCAGATCCACGGTGATCAGGTCCTCGGGCGGGGCATAGAGCGCATACAAGTAAGGCGCCGCGCGCGTCCGGCTGCCGTGGATGAGCGGTTCGTAATAGCCGGTGATGGTTCCGTCGAGCGCGCCGTCGGGATTCGCAAGGCGCCAGGGCACGAAGTTGTTCTCGAGGAAGCGCCGCGCCTCGTCGTCGCCGGGGGTGCGGAACTCCATCGCCCGCGCGCACACCCCGCGCCAGGCGTCTCGCCAGCGCAGCGCCTGGCAGGAGGCGAGCAGCGCGCTCCAGGCTGCCGCCTGCTCGCCGTCCTTCCAGCCCGGCAACGCGGCGAAATCGACGGGCTCAAGCGGATTGACGCGCGCGGGGGTCACCGGCGGCGCAGGGCACACGGGGCATGCCTGGCAGCCCGCGGCACCGCCGCAGCTCCCGAGCGCCCCCTCCTTGAGAGGCTGGAAGGAGCAGGCCGTGAGCGCTCCCGCCCCAAGCAGAATGAGCCAGCGCAGATGATCTATCATGGTTGCCGGTGGTTAGAGGAACAATGCGGTGGTGAGTTCAGGACTCTGGATCATTCTGCTCGAAGCCGGTGTGGCGCTGGCCCTGCTGGTTTTCATCGTCTGGTGGACCCTGCCGAAGAAGCCCAAAGACGGGCGGCGCGACGCCGGGGGATTGTAGCGCGGGCGCCGCACCGCTTTGCGCTAGTGCAGAACACGCGGAACCGACAGCGTGAACTCTGCGATGGGGGCATCGAACTCGGTCCCGTCCTCGGCCACCATCTGGTAGCTGCCGCGCATCGTACCCACCGGCGTCGCGATCGCGGTTCCGCTGGTGTATTCAAAGCTCTCGCCGGGCTTGAGCAGCGGCTGGGCACCGACGACGCCGAGTCCGCGCACTTCCTGCACCTGGTTTCGCGCGTCGGTGATGATCCAGTGGCGCGAGACCAGTTGTGCCGCGACGCTCCCGCGATTGCGGATCGTGATGGTGTAGGTGAAAACGTAACGGCCGCTTTGCTCGTCGGATCGATCGGGAATGTATTGCGTCTGCGACGAGACGCTGACTTCGTACTTCTTCTCCGCGGCCATGCGTCAATTCCACACGAATTCGCGCGTGATGACAAGGGCGGGTGCGTCGATTCCCTGCGGTGAGGCGCGAATCCAAGTAAAATTTCGACGATGTCCTCCCGCGCTTTTCGCATCGCGCCCAGCGTCCTTTCCGCCGACTTCGCCCGGCTCGGCGAGGAAGTCACGGCGGTCGTTGCAGCCGGGGCTGACATGATCCACCTCGACGTGATGGACAACCACTACGTGCCGAACCTCACCGTCGGGCCGCTGGTCTGCCAGGCGATCCGCCCGCTTACCAAAGCCCCAATCGACGTGCATCTCATGGTGAAGCCCGTGGACCGGATCGTTCCGGATTTCGCGAGAGCGGGCGCCGACATCATCAGTTTTCACCCCGAGGCTAGCGAACACGTAGACCGAACCATCGACCTGATACACGCTTCCGGCTGCAAGGCGGGACTGGTGCTGAATCCCGCGACGCCCCTCTCGTGTCTGGATCACGTCCTGCACACACTAGATCTGGTGCTCATCATGTCGGTGAACCCGGGCTTCGGCGGACAGCAGTTCATCCCGCAGGCGCTCGACAAGCTGCAGCTTGCGCGCAAGCGCATCGACGCAGTGTCGCGCGCCAGCGGGCGATCCATCATGCTCGAGGTCGATGGTGGCGTGAACGCGGCGAACATCGCCGGCATCGCGCGCGCCGGGGCCGACACCTTTGTCGCCGGCTCGGCCATCTTCGGCTCGAAGGACTACCGGGCGACGATTGCCCAGATGCGCGACGCGCTGAAATTGGCTGTTTAGACCGCGGTGAGCGCGCTCATCGAGCGGATTCGCGCCGTCGTCGGGCCGGCGGGATTGACCACGGGGGCTGGCGAGTCGGCCGCGTACGCGACCGACTGGCGCAAGCGGTATTTCGGCAAGCCTCTGGCGGTGGTCCGGCCGGCCTCCACGGCGGAGGTGGCCCAGGTCGTGCGCGCCTGCGCTGAGACGCGCACCCCCATCGTTCCCCAGGGCGGGAACACGGGTCTGTGCGGTGGGGCGACGCCCGACGCCAGCGGCACGCAGCTCATTCTCAACCTGTCGCGAATGAACCGCGTTCGCGCGATCGACGTGCGCAATCAGACCATCACCGCTGAAGCGGGCTGCGTGCTCGCCAATCTTCAACGCGCCGCGCTCGATGCCGGGAGGCTGTTTCCCTTGAGCCTCGCGGCGGAGGGAAGCTGCGAAATCGGGGGGAACCTTTCCACCAACGCCGGCGGCACGGCAGTGCTGCGCTACGGCAACGCGCGGGAACTGGTCCTCGGTCTCGAAGTCGTGCTGCCCTCGGGGGAAATCTGGGACGGCCTGCGCGGGTTGCGCAAGGACAACACCGGTTACGACCTCAAGCAGCTTTTCATCGGCGCCGAAGGCACGCTGGGGGTGATCACCGCCGCGGTGCTCAGGCTGTTTCCGCTGCCGCGCTCGCGCGCTGTGGCGATCGCGGCCTTGCGCGACCCCGAAAGCGCCTTGGCGCTCGTGGAGAAATTCCAGGATGCCTGCGGGGAGCGGCTCACCGGTTTTGAACTGTTTTCCGATTTCTGCCTGACGCTGGTGCTGAGGCATTTCAGCGACACTGCGGCGCCGTTTCCGATCCGGTTTCCCTATTACGCGTTGATCGAGCTCTCAGACACGCGCGCCGGCGAGGGCACGAAGTCTTTGGCGGAGGCCGTGCTCGAAGCCGCCCTCAACGAGGATCTCATTCCCGATGCCGCGATTGCGCAGAGCGAGTCCCAGGCCCGGACATTCTGGAGACTGCGCGAACTCATCTCGGAGGCGCAGGCGCACGAAGGTCCGAACATCAAGCACGACGTGTCGATCCCTGTCTCGCGCATCCCCGATTTCATCCGTGAGACCCACGCCGGGCTTGCGCGCGCCCATCCGGGAATCCGCATGGTGACTTTCGGGCACCTCGGCGACGGCAATCTGCACTACAACGTTTCTCCCCCGGAAAGCGTCGCCGCCGAGGCTTTCGCCGGTCACCTGGGCGCGATCAACCGGATCGTTCACGACAGCGTGGCAGGTTTCGGTGGTTCGATCAGCGCCGAGCACGGGTTGGGCCAGCTCAAGCGCGAGGAGATTCTGCGTTACAAGTCGCCGATCGAAATCGAACTGATGCGCTCAATCAAGCGCACGCTCGATCCCCACGGGATCATGAATCCGGGCAAGCTGCTGTAGGCGGGCGGTAGTGCTTCAGTTTCGGATCGGACTGATGCACGACCAGGCAGGCGAGAAGCTGGACAAAGTCTTCGCGGCTGTTATAGAGTAGCCGCTCGCAACAGACCTCATACTTCTTCTAAATCGTGCTCTTCGAAAACGTCGGGAAACGGGTGCAGTGGC
>JBGPTG010000177.1:0-7321 GCA_041490545.1 Gammaproteobacteria bacterium | reverse complement strand
GTTGAACTTCAGGCGGCGCGCTGCGCGAGTTTCTCGCGAAGATAGCCGACCAGGTTGTCGAGGGTTACGAGCTTGCGGTAGTCGGCTTCCGGAATGTCGAGGTGCAACTTCTCGTGCAGCGCGACGAGCACGTTGAGCCAGTCCATCGAGTCGAGGTCGATCTGGTCGCGCAAGGGCCGGTCGGGCCGCAGCTCGCCTTCCTCGAGTTCCGGCGCGATGGACTTGATGATTTCGAGCACGCGGGTTCTGATCTCGAGTTCGTTCATAATTCCTCCGGATGCTGCAGCCGCTCGCGAAGCTCCGCGAGAAAGCGCGCGCCGCGGATTCCGTCGCTTGCGCGGTGATCGGCGGACAAGGTCGCGGTTATTAGCGGCAGGGCGAGCAGCTGGCCGTTCTCCGACCACGGCCGGGTCTCGAGCCGGCCGAATCCGATCAGCGCGACCTGCGGCGGATAGATGACGCCGAACACCGCCTCGACACCCTGTTCGCCGAGATTCGTGACGGTGATGGTCGGATCCGACATCTCGGAGCTGCGTAGAGAGCCAGCCCGCGCGCGGGAGACCAGATCGCTGAGCGCGCGCATGAGCTCGGCGAGGCTCTTTTTGTCCACCTCGTGGATCGCTGGTGCGATGAGTCCGCCCTGGCGGATCGAGATGGCGACCCCGATGTGCACGCCGGTCGCAGACTGGAACGTCCCGTCGCGCCAGAAGCCGTTCAGCTCCGGCGCTTTCGCAAGCGCGAGCGCCACGGCTTTCAGCTGCAGCGCACCCATGAGGATCCGTTCGGTCACCGAGCGTTTCTCGTTCTCGCGTGCGAGCCACTCTGCGGCGCGCTGCATCGGGATCGTTTCGGACAGGTAATAGTGCGGAATCTCGCGCTTGGAGCGGCTCATCGCCGCAGCGATCGCCTTGCGCATTTCCGCGTGGCGGTCCGCGGGCGGCGGCACGGGGCGCGCGCCGGCCTTCTCCACGTCCTCGACGGTCACCGCGCCGTGCGGCCCGGTGCCGGCGATCTTATCGACATCGAGATTGAGCTCGCGCGCGCGCTTGCGCGCCGCGGGCGACACCGGTTTGCGCTGCGCGGCGAGCGTCGTAACCGGTGGGGCGGCGACGGCGGCCATCCCAGCGGGCGCGGTAACGTCCTTGGGCGCAGCGCGGGGAGGTGGGGCTTCGCGCTTTTGCAGCGCGGCCTGTTCCGGCGTTTCTCCGGGCGCGAGCAGCGTGGCGAGCACGGTACCCACCGGCACGGTCTCGCCGATCGAAACGACCTGCTCGAACATGGTTCCGTCCTGCCAGATCTCCACGTCCACCGCGGCCTTGGACGTGTCGACCACCGCGACGACCTGGCCGCGCTTGACGACCTCGCCCGGCTTCACCTTCCATTCGAGGAGCTTGCCCTCTTCCATGTCCGCGCCGAGCGACGGCAGCTTGAACTCGATCATGACGTCCTCACCGGCCGAGCGCCGCCTTGACTGCGGCCACGATCTTCGCAGGCTGCGGCAGCGCCGCTTCTTCCAGGTGCTTCGCGTAAGGAATGGGGACTTCCTCGGTGCAGACGCGCACGGGCGGGGCGTCGAGGTCGTAGAACGCTTCTTCCGCGATGCGAGCGACGATCTCCGCCGCGAGGCTGCCGGTGCGCCAGGTTTCGTCGACGACGACTGCGCGCCTGCACTTGCGCACCGAAGCGAGGACGGTCGCCGTGTCGAGCGGGCGCAGCACGCGCAAATCCACTACCTCGGCGTCGATGCCTTCCTGGGCGAGCTCGCTTGCGGCCTGGAGCGTCTTGGGGAGAGAGCCCCCGTAGGTGATGAGGCTCACCATCTTCCCCTCGCGGCGCACGGCGGCCGAGCCGATGTCCGCGTTCCGGGCATTGGGGACGTCCGCCTCCACGTTGTAGAGTTGCGCGTGCTCGAAGATGACGACGGGATCCGGATCCGCGAGCGCCGGAGCGAGCATGTCGCGGGCGTCTTCCACGGTGCCGGGGGCGAGCACCTTGATGCCGGGAATGGAGGCATACCAGTTCTCGAAGCTGTGCGAGTGCTGGGCGCCGACCTGGCGGCCTGCGCCGGTGGCCATGCGGATGACGAGCGGGACCGAGAACTGACCGCCCGACATGTGATGGTAGAGCGCCGCGTTGTTCACGATCTGGTCGAGCGCGAGCAGGCTGAAATTCACCGTCATTACCTCGACGATGGGCCGCATGCCGCCCAGCGCCGCGCCGACGCCGGCGCCGACGAACCCCAGTTCCGAGAGCGGCGCGTCGCGGACGCGCTCGGGGCCGAACTCCTCCAGCAGGCCCTTCGTAACTGCGTACGTTCCGCCATAGCGGCCGACGTCCTCGCCCATGAGGAAGACGCGGGGATCGCCGGCGAGCGCCTCGCGCAGGGCCTGGCGCATGCCTTCGCGGTAGGAGAGACGACTCATGTTCCCTTCATTTCCGGAGATGTATACAGATTACGCGTCAGATCCTCGACCGGTTCCCAGGTGCCGGCCTCGGCGTACGCTACCGCGCGATCCACTTCGGCGCCCGCTTCGCGATCGATTCCGAGGAATTCCTCTTCGGTCAACTTGCCTTCGGCCTTGAGTCTGGCCGAGAAGGTGTGGAGCGGTCCGCGGGTCTTCCACTCCTCGACCTCGCGCTTGTCGCGGTAGAGCTCGGCGTCGTACATCGAGTGCGCGCGGAAACGGTATGTCCGGTATTCGACGAAAAACGGGCCGCGACCCTTGCGCACCTCCCTTTGCGCGCGCAGGGTCGTGTCGTGCACCGAGACGACGTCCTGGCCGTCGGCTCGGGCGGTGGCCACGTCGTAGGACGCGGCCTTGACGCAGAGATCTGTCTGCGACTCGGAGCGCTCGAGCGCCGTGCCCATCGCATACATGTTGTTCTCGCAGCAGAACAGCACCGGTAGCCGCCACAAGGCCGCGAGGTTCATCGATTCGTGGAACGCGCCTTCGGCCATGGCGCCTTCGCCGAAGAAGCAGGCCGTGATGCGCTCCACGCCCCGCATCTTGTCGGCGAGAGCAAGGCCCACCGCGAGCGGGAGGCCGCCGCCTACGATGGCGTTCCCGCCGAAGAGGCGGGTACGCGCGTCGAACAGGTGCATCGAGCCGCCGCGGCCGCGCGAGCAGCCCTCGCGCTTGCCGTACATCTCGGCCATGATCGCTCCCATCGGAACGCCGCGCACGAGGGCGTGGCCGTGCTCGCGGTAGGTGGCGACGATATTGTCCTCGGGCTTGAGCGCTTGGAGCGCGCCCACGGCGACCGCTTCCTCGCCGATGTAGAGATGCAGGAAGCCGCGGATCTTGCCTTCGCCGTAGAGCTCGGCGCATTTCTCTTCCAGACGCCGGATGCGCAGCATGTCGCGTAGCAGCGCGAGCGCAAACTCCTTCGCGTAGGGTACGGAACCTGAGGGCGGGGGGGCGATGCTCACATGATCTCCAGTGTGGAGGTGTCACCTTCGGGAAGCCCCAACTCGCGCGCCTTCAGCAGCCGCCGCATGATCTTGCCGCTGCGCGTCTTCGGCAATCCGCTCTGAAACTCGATTTCCTTCGGCGCGACCGCGGCGCCGAGACGCTTTCTCGCGTGGCCGAGCAATTCCATTTTCAGTGCCTCAGAAGGCTCGTAGCCCTTCTTCAGCGACACGAACGCTTTCACGATCTCGCCCACTATCGGGTCGGGTTTTCCGATCACGCCGGCCTCGGCGACGGCCGGGTGCTCCATCAAGGCGCTCTCGACCTCAAAGGGACCGATCAAGTGGCCTGCGGATTTGATGACGTCGTCGGCCCGGCCGACGAACCAGTAGTAGCCGTCGGTGTCGCGCTTCGCCAGGTCGCCGGTGAGATAGAGCTCGTCGGCGAAGCACTTGCGGTAGCGCTCCTCCTGGTTGAGATAGCCGCTGAACATTCCCGGCCAGCCGGCGCGCAGCGCGAGCTCGCCCTCTGTGTCCGGCGCATCGATGACTTGCGCGCCCCCGCCCTCGGCTCGGGCGATGATGCACGCCTCAATCCCGGGCACAGGCTTGCCCATCGAGCCCGGCTTGATGTCCATCGCCGGCGTGTTGGCGATCATGATGCCGCCGGTCTCGGTCTGCCACCAGTTGTCGTGAATGGGAAGGCCAAGCACGTCCGCGCCCCACCACACGGCCTCCGGATTGAGCGGCTCGCCCACGCTGGCGATGAAGCGCAGATTCGGGAAGCGGTACTGCTTCGGCAGCTCCGGCCCCGCCTTCATCAGCATGCGGATCGCGGTGGGCGCCGTATACCAGACCGTCACCGCCTGATCCTGCAGGATGCGGTACCAGCGCTCCGCGTCGAAGTCCGCCTCGTCGACGACGCTGGTGACGCCGTGCAGGAGCGGCGCAACGATGCCGTAGGAAGTGCCCGTCACCCAGCCCGGGTCGGCCGTACACCAGAACACGTCCTCGGGATGCAGATCGAGCGCGAACCTGCCGGTGGCATAGTGCATGACGACAGCGCCGTGCACGTGCATCGCGCCCTTCGGCGTGCCGGTAGTGCCGCTGGTGAAATGCAAGAATGAACCGTCCTCGGGCCGCGTCGGCTCGACGGCGAACTCCTCGGAGGCTTCCGCCATGAGGCGCTGCAGGTCGAGCGTTCCCGGCACGTCGGTAGGGACCCCCGAGTCGCCAGCGAGCAGCACGTGCCTGAGCGCAGGCAAGGAAGGGACGCTCTTCTCGAGCTTGCGCCGAAAGAGCGTTTCCGTGGTGAGCACGACGTTTCCCTGCCCGATCTCCAGCCGCATGCGCACCGGGTCCGGCCCGAACGCGGAGAAGAGCGGGCACACCACCACGCCCGCCTTCAAGCCGCCCAGTACGCCGATGTAGAGCTCGGGAATGCGCCCGCTCAGCACGAACAGCCGGTCGCCTTTGCGGATCCCGAGCTTTCTGAGAACGTTGGCGAAGCGGTTGGTCAGGCGCTTGAGCTCGGCATAGGTGAAGGTGCGCTCGCCGCCCTCGCGTTGCAGAAAGCGGAGGGCAGTGCGATCGGCGAGCGCTCCCGCGGCGTGCCGGTCCACCGCTTCGTGCGCGATGTTGAGCGCGCCGCCGGGCAATCCTTCCAGCTCGCGCCGCATGGCCTCCCAGGAAAAGCGCGTGCGTGCCGCGTCGGTATCCGCCAGGTTCGGCGGTACGCGAAACTGCGATGCGTTCTTGCGGATGATTGCGGCTCTCAAGGGACTCTCTCCCCCGGTTCGGTGTCACTTGATACTAGGCGCCGCTGCCGTGTCGGCTTTGACGTAGCTCAAGTAAGGACTATAAGAATCGTCCTGTTATGGCCTTCCGGTCCTTGCCGCAGCGAACGCGCTTATGCGAAATGCGCCTTCCGCGGTGGCGTACGGCCCGGCTCGCACTCGAGCAAATGCTGCGCGAACCAGCGGCCCGCATGCGCTGCGGCTTCTTCGAGCGTCCCCGGCTCCTCGAACAGGTGGGTGGCTCCAGGAACGACGATCAACTTCTTCTCCACGTGCAGCAAGCGGTACGCTTCCTCGTTCCATTCGAGAACGGGCGAGTCGCGTTCGCCCACGATCAGGAGCGTGGGCGCCTGCACGCGGGGCAGCCAGGGCGCGGCCAGGTCCGGGCGGCCCCCTCGGGAAACGACGGCGTGAACGTTCCCCGGTTCGGTCGCTGCGGCGACCAGCGCGGCGGCCGCGCCCGTGCTCGCACCGAAATAGCCAAACCGCAAGTCCCGCGGTGCGGCAAAGCCCTCCAGCCAGCAGCGGGCTTCGAGCAGCCTCGAGGCGAGCAGCTCGATGTCGAACACGTTGTGCCGCGACGCGGCTTCGTCCTCGCGGAGCAGATCCATGAGGAGCGTGCCCAGCCCGAGCTTCTCCAGTTCGCGGGCGACGAAGCGGTTGCGCGTGCTGAAGCGGCTGCTGCCGCTCCCGTGTGCGAACAGCACGATCGCGTTCACGCCTTCCGGCAGATGCAACTCGCCGCCGAGCATTCCGCCCGCGGCGGGAATGCTTACCTCACCGCGGGTGGAAACGGCCTCCACGGCTTGCCCTTCCTTACTGGACCTTCAGCTCTTTGCTGGAGCCGTTTGCCTTCTTCGGCAGCTTCAGCTCGAGCACGCCGTCCTGATATTTCGCCTCCGACTTGGCGGAGTCGATGTCGCTTCCCAGCGTGAAGCTGCGGGATTGCTTGCCGTAATAGCGCTCGCTATGGACGACCTTGTCGCCCTTCTTCTCTTCCTTTTCCTTCTTGATTTCCGCCTCGATGGAAACCTGGTTCCCTTCGATTGCCACGTGTATGTCTTCCTTCTTTACTCCGGGGATATCGGCCTTGACCGTGTACGCCGCGTCGGCCTCCGACACCTCGACCTTGATTCGCGGCTCGGCCTGCACGTCGCTTGGCCACGGACGCAGGCGAAAGCCCCTGAAGAAATCGTCGGCATTGGCGAGCGGTTGAAAACGCGCCAGCTCCTCGAACGGGTCGAAACGGGTGATGTTTGCCATGTTGATCTCCTGTGTGTTGAAGAATGGGTGTTGCGTGTTTCCGATCGCCCTCTGGCGCCCGCGGCGATCAGGTTCGCACTGCGACTTCGCGCGGCCGGCCGGCGGCGTCGCCGGACGCGGGCTTCGCGCCGTCGCCCGCGAAGATCGCGTCGCACAGGCGCTGGAGCATCGGCAGGCCGCGGACCTCCTTCTCGAACAGCGGCACGATGGCGCGGACGCCGTCGCCGAACTCTCGCCAGATCGTCTGCATGTGCTCCTGCTGCATGGCCACGCGGTTCTTGACGAAATCGGCGGAGTCCGGACCGAGCGACGCCGGGTCGATGAGCATGTTGACGAAGACCCCGCCCACCGGGATGCCGAAGTCCTTGAACCACTGGATGAAGCGCGTGACCACCGCGATGGGCAGCGCCTCGGCCAGCGTCACGAAGTAGAACGCGGTGAGCGCGGGATCGGTGAGGAGCACGCGCGCATGCTCCATCCGGTCGCGGAAGGAGACGAGGTATTCCATCAGCGGGTCCGCCTCCTTCTTCTTCGTGAAAGAGAGCAGCTCGCGGAGCGTGCGCGCCTCGTCGCGGCTTTTCATCATCTTGTTGACCCACAGCGCGTACACCTTCGACATGCCGAGCAGGCGCCGCGCGTTCGCGGTGGGCGCGGTGTCGAAGACGTAGACGTCGTACTCGTTCTTGAACATGAGGTCGATCATGTTCTCGAACATCGCCGACTCCTCGAACGCGGGGTTCATCGTCGCGGTCTCGACGAACTCGTCGGCCTTGGTGGTGATGTCGGCGAACTTGAGGAACCAGCGGATCTTCTCCCGGATCTGCAGCTTGCTTCGCTCGATGGTCTCCTTGGT
>JBGPTG010000176.1:0-7331 GCA_041490545.1 Gammaproteobacteria bacterium | reverse complement strand
GAGATAAATGGCACCGACCGTGGGAACATAGATCCCGGTGAGCAGATTGAGCAGCGTGGTTTTCCCGGCGCCGTTGGGTCCGATGATCGAGTGCACCATGCCCGGGGCAATCGAAAAGCTCAGATTCTCGACCGCCCTCACCCCGCCGAATTCCTTGCCCAGACCCTCGACGCGCAGCAGGCTCACCGGTCGCTCCCGCGTGCACGCACCGGTCGACGACGCGCCGCCGCGATCATCGCAAGGCTCGGCACCAGTCCCTTCGGCACGAAGATCATGGTGCCCATCATTACTGCACCGAACGCCACCATCTCGTACTCCCTGAACACGGTAAGCACCTGCGGCAGCGTGGTGAGAATCGCGGCGCCCACTACCGCGCCGAAAGTGGAAGCCATGCCGCCGAACACGACCATGGTCACAAGCTCGATGGAGTGAAAGAAGCTCACCTTGCCCGGGGTGATGAATCCCGAGTAGTGCGCGGCCAGGCCGCCGGCAATCGCCGCGTACACCGCCGAAATCACGAAAACCAGCAGCTTGAGACGCGAACTGTCGATACCGACCACTTCGGCACCCACCTCCGAGCCCGAGAGCGCCCGCAATGCCCGTCCGGTGGGCGACTCGATCAGGTTCTGCGCCAGCCACACCGCCGCAATCACCAGCGAGCCCACCACCCAGTACCAGACGCGTTCTCCCTGCAGCACCATCCCGGCGAGCGTCAGCGGCGGCACCGACATGCCGTCCGGTCCACCGGTGAAGCCGTCCTCCGTGGAAACGATAATCGAGACGATGACACCCATGCCGAGTGTCGCCATCGCCAGATAGTGCCCACGCAACCGCAGGATCGGGCGACCGATGATGAACGCGATCAGCCCGACGGCCGCGGTGCCGGCCGCAAGCGCGGCGAGCGGCGGCCAGTCGTAGCGCGCGCTCAGAATCGCCGAACCGTAGCCGCCCAGACCGAAAAATCCGGCGTGGCCGAGGCTGATCTGTCCGGCGTAGCCGATGAGCAGATTCAGCCCGACGCAGACGATCGCGTTCAGGCCGACGAGGATCGCAACCTCGTAGAAATAGTTGTTGCTGAGCGCGAGCGGCAGCAGCGCAATCGCCGCGATCAGCGCCAGCATGCCGCCGGTGCGCGCTTGAGCGAGCCATGAAATCATCAAACCCGCTCCGTGACCCGTCCGCCGAGCAGCCCGCGCGGCATGAAGAACAGGACCGCAAGCATCAGCACGAAAGCGATCGCGTCCTTGTACGCCGAGGACAGATAACCCGCCGACAGCGTCTCGGCGATGCCAAGCACCAGCCCGCCGAGCACCGCGCCTGGGCCGCTGCCGAGCCCCCCGAGCACGGCGGCGGCGAAGCCCTTGAGGCCCAGCATGATGCCGACGTCCCATGCGGTCAGCGTGATCGGCGTGATCAGGATCCCCGCGACGGCCCCGAGGGCCGCCGACAGTCCGAAGGAAATGAACACGACCTGGCGCACATTGATGCCGACCAGTTGCGCCGCCAGGCGCTGGTGCGAGGTGGCGAGGATCGCCTTGCCGAGCAGCGTGCGGCCGAAGAACCACGACAGCAGCAGCACGATCGCCAGCGTCACACCCAGCACCCACAGACTCTGCGGCAGGAGCGCCGCGCCGGCGATTTCGATCGGCTGGTGTCCGGAGAAAGACGGCAGCGTGTGCAGCTTCTTGTCCCAGACCAGAGTGGCGAGCCCGCGCAGGAAAATCGACGCGCCGATGGTGATGATGATGAGCGTCACCACCGACGAGCCGCGTGCGGGCTCGACCGCGAATTTCTCCAGCGCCAGCCCCATCGCCGCAGCCACGATGACCGCGGCGACGATCGCCAGCGGAAGCGGCAAGCCCGCACCGATCAGCGATACCGTGGTCATTCCGCCGATCATCACGAACTCGCCCTGGGCGAAGTTGATGACGTGGCTGGCGTTGAAGATGATGGAAAAGCCGAGCGCCACCAGCGCGTAGATCGCGCCGATGGTGACCCCGCTCAGCAGGTACTGTGCAAGCTGGGCGCTCATCCGCTGCTCCCGATGGCCGGCGCCGTGGCGCCGCGGCCGTTACTTCACCAGCGTCCAGTCGCCCTTGCGGACTTCGAGCATGCGGAACGCCGTCAGGTCGAGTCCCATGTGATCCTGGGGCGTCATGTTCACCACGCCCGCGGTGCCGATGTAGCCGCGCGTCGCCTCGAGCGCGTCGCGCACTTTCGCCTTGTCAGTCGAGCCCGCCTTCTTCATCGCTTCGACCGCGAGCATCAGCCCGTCGTACGCGTGTCCGCCGAAGGTCGAAACCTCGGACTTGAAACGGGCTTCGTAATCGCGCTTGTAGCCGACGACGACCTTCTTCTGCGCGTCGCTGTCGGGCAGGCCCTCGGCCACCAGGAGCGCCGCCGCCGGCAGGCGCACGCCTTCGGCCGCGTCGCCGCTCAACTTGACGTACTCTTTCGAAGCGACGCCGTGCGACTGGTACAGCGGGACGGTCATGCCGATCTGCCGGAAATTCTTGGTGACGATCGCCGGTCCCTGGCCGAATCCGGCGTTGAGCACGGCCTGCACGCCCGGCGTGGTGCGGATCTTGGTGAGTTGCGCCGTCATGTCGGAGTCGCCGGCACCGTAGGTTTCGTCGGCCACGACTTCGATCCGGTTTTGTGCGGCCACCTTCAGGCACTCGCCGCGCATTGACTTGTCGAAGCCGCCGGCGCCGGAGATGAGCGCGATTTTTGCGATGCTACGCGAGCGCATGTCGGCGAAGATTTTCTCGCACGCCATGCGGTCGGTGTGCGGCGTCTTGAACACCCATTTCTTGACCGGCTCGACGATCACCACCGCGCCGGCGAGCGAAATGAAGGGAATCCCGGCCTGCTCGGCGAGCGGCACCACCGCCATGGTCTCGCCGGTGGTCGAACCGCCCACGATGACGTCCACCTTGTCCTGTTCGATCAGCCGCTTCGCGAAAGTGCGCGCCTTCTCGGCGTCGCCCGCGGAATCGTACGCGACCAGCTGCAGCTTCCTGCCGAGCACCCCGCCGGCGGCGTTGAGCTTCTCGACGTAGAGTTCGAGGGTCTTCTGCTCCGGGTCGCCGAGGAACGCGGCCGGACCGGTGACCGCCAGGAACGCACCCACCCTGATCGGCTCCTGCGCCGCGACGGACCCCGCTCCCAGCAGTCCCGCCAAGATCGCAGTGAACCGCATCGCAGCCAATGCCGCACGCGCGTGTCTCATGGCATGTCTCCCCCTCTTGGTTGTGGCCGCCGCGGGTAACCCCGCGACGACGACCCGAGCCTCTTCAGGGTCGAGAAGAAATGCTAGTCGGCTACCGGGGGGCCGATTTGATCCACATCAACGTTCGGACGGGCCGGAGACTGCGGCGCTGCCCCCGGGTCACTGCTCGACCGGAATCCCGGCCTCCTTGATCACGCGGCCCCAAGTCGCGTACTCGCGCTCGATTTGCCTGGCGAGCTCCTCGGGCGTCGACGGGGTGGGCTCCTCGCCCTGCTTGAGGATCGCCTCGTGCGTTTCCGGGTCGCGCAGCGTCCTGACGATCTCAGCGTTCAGCCGGACGACGATGTTCCTCGGCGTCTTCGCCGGCGCCACGTAGGCGTACCAGTTGGTCGCTTCGTACCCCGGGTAGCCCTGCTCGGCGATGGTCGGCACGTCGGGCAGTGCTGCGGAGCGCTTCGAGCCGGTCGTTCCGAGAGCGCGGATCTTGCCCGCTTTCACCTGCGGCGTTGCCGTGGTCGCGGAGGCGAACACCGACGGGATCTGCCCGCCGAGCAGGTCGCTCATCGCGGGGCCGCCGCCCTTGTACGGAACGTGGACGAGATTGGCCTTCGCCGTCAGCCGGAACAGCTCGCCGGCGAGGTGCCCGGCGCTGCCCACTCCGGAAGTCCCGTAGGGAATGCCGCCGGGGCGGCTGCCCGCCTCCTTCACGTATTCGGCGAGGGTCTTCGCCTGCACCGACGAGTTCACCACGAGCACGTTGCCGGACACCGTCGCCATGGAGATGGGCGCGAAATCGCTAAGCGGGTTGTACGGCAATTTCGAGTTGAGGTGCGGCGCGACCGCGAGCGCCGCAATGGTGGCGAGCAGGATCGTGTAGCCGTCCGGTGCGGCCTTGGAGACCACACCGGCGGCGATCGTCCCGCCGGCGCCGGCTCGGTTCTCGACGACGATGCTCTGGCCGAGATACTCCGCTAGCCGCCTCTGCATGACGCGAGCGACGGTGTCGGTGCCGCCGCCAGGTGCGAAGCCGACGACGAGGGTGATCGGCCGGTTGGGGTATGTCTGGGCCGCGGCGTTCGCGGTGATGGCGAGCGCCGAGACGAGCGCGGTGATGACCTTCATTCTCTTTCTCCTTTTCTCAAGTAGTGGCGCCGTGGGCGGCGCTCATTTTCCCTGAAACACGGGCTTGCGCTTCTCCATGAAGGCTCTCCGGCCTTCGATGTAATCGCGGCGATCCGCGTCCGGGTTCGCGGGGCGGGTCCCAAGGCTACTCCGCCTGTATTCCCGCTTCCTTCACCACCTTGCCCCAGGTCGCGTATTCGCTCTCCATGTACTTGCCGAGTTCCTCCGGTGTGCCCGGGCTCGGCTCCTCGCCGTGATCCAGGAGGTGCGTGCGCGTCTCCGGATCGTGGAGTGTCCTCACGACGTCGCGGCTCAGGCGCGCGATGATGTCCTTGGGCGTTTTCGCCGGCGCGACGATCGCGTACCAGTTGGTCGCCTCGTAGCCGGAATACCCCAGCTCGGCGATGGTCGGTACGTCGGGGAGGGAGGCAGAGCGCTTCGTTCCGGTGGTGGCGAGCGCGCGGATCCTACCCGCCTTGACCGGTCCCACCGCCGTCGGGGCGGATGCGAAAACGGACGGGACCTGCCCGCCGAGCAGATCGCTCATCGCCGGCCCGCCGCCCTTGTAGGGGACGTGGACGACGCTCACTTTCGCCATCAGCTTGAAGAGCTCCCCGGCGAGATGCCCGGCGCTGCCGACGCCCGCGGAGCCATACGGCATGCCCCCAGGCCGGGTGTTCGCTTCCTTGACGTATTCGGCGAGACTTTTTGCCGGCACCGAAGGATGCACCACGAGCACGTTGCCGAACATCACCGCCATCGAGATGGGCGCGAAGTCTCGCAGCGGATCGTAGGGCAGCTTGGAGTTGAGGTGCGGGGCCACCGCGAGCGCGCCGACATTGCCGAGAAAGATGGTGTAGCCGTCCGGATTGGCCTTGGCCACGTAGGCCGCGGCGATGTTGCCACCGGCGCCCGCGCGATTTTCCACGACGACGTTCTGGCCGAGATAATCGCTCAGTTTCTTGGCGATGGTGCGGGCGGTGATGTCACTGCCCCCGCCTGGAGCAAAACCGACGACCAAGGTGACCGGCCGGCTCGGGTACGTCCCTTGCGCGAACGCGCCGACTGCCAGGGCGAACGCGACGGCTGCGAGCAATACTCTTCTCATGACTCCTCCTTGGTGTTGTGCTTTCCTTCTCGTCGCGGAAGGTCGAGCGCGATCTATTTTCCCTGGAAAACCGGTTTTCTCTTCTCCATGAAGGCTCTGCGGCCTTCGATGTAATCCTGGCTCTCGAAGCACTGCTTCACCAGGGCGGCACACGCCTGGGCATCGAACGCATTCGACTTCAGCAGCTCGCGGACGATGCGCTTGCTCGCGCGGATGGTGAGCGGCGCGTTCTCCGAGATCATCGCGCAGTACTCGAGCACCAGCGCTTCGAGCTCGGCGACCGGTGTCGCGCGGTGCACGAAACCCATGGTCTTTGCTTCGTCGGCCTTGAACTGGCGCCCGGTGATCAGCACTTCGCGCGCGTACGCCGGTCCGACGGTGTCGACGAGATTCTTCAGCGACGAGGCCCGATAGCCCAGACCCAGCTTCGCCGCGGGAATTCCGAGGCGCGCATCCTCCGCGGCGACGCGCAGATCGCAGGTGAGCGCGATGTTGATCCCGGCGCCGAGACAATACCCGCGGATCATGGCGATCAGCGTCTTGTCGCAGTTCTGGAAGCGCTCCTGCACGCGCCCGGCGATTTCCTCGTAGTGCTGGATGCCTTCGGCGGTCGAGCGCTGCTTCTCGTACTGGGACACGTCCGCTCCGGAGACGAAAGCCTTGTCGCCTTCGCCCTTCAGCACGATGACGCGGATGTTCGCGTCCTGCTCGAAGCGGTCGAGCACCTGCGGAATCGCTTCCCACATGTCGATCGAGATGGCGTTCCTGCGCGCCGGGTTGTTGAACGTCAGCCAGCCCACCGGCCCCTGGGTTTCGGCGATGAGCCGTTCGGTGAGGGCGCCTGCGGCGAACGCCGGCCGTCTCGGCGCGGCCAGTATCTCGTCCTTGGTCATGGGTCTCGTCGTCGGGGTGAAAGACCGCGATTGTAAGCCGGGCGGCGGCGCGGCGACAGGGATCTCGCCCGCCGCGTTCAATCGGGCGTGGCGCCCGACTCGCGGATTACGCGCGCCATGCGCAGCGATTCGCTGCGCATGCGGCTGGCGAACTCGGCGGGTGTGTTTCCGATCACCTCGAAGCCGAATCCCTCGAGGCGCTCGCGCACGTCCGCGAGGTTGAGCGCGCGCAGGTACTCCGCGTTGAGGCGCGCGATCACCGGCTCGGGTGTTCCCGCGGGCGCGACGGTGCCGAACCAGCCGCTCATCTCGAACCCCGGCAGCCCCGACTCGGCGATGGTGGGAAGCTCGGGCGCCAGGGCGGAGCGCCGGGCGCCCGCCACCGCGAGCGCGCGTAGTTTTCCCGATCTTGCGTAAGGCATGCCGGTCGGCGTGCCGTTCAGCATGATCTGCACCTCGCCAGAGAGCATCGCGTTCACCGACAGCGCACTGCCCTTGAACGGCACGTGCACGATGTCGATCCCGGCCATGCGCTTGAACATCTCCATGCCCAGGTGAAAGGCGCTGCCGTTTCCCGAGGAGGCGTAGTTGAGGCTGCCGGGGCGGGCGCGCGCGAGGTCGATCAGCTC
The DNA here is from genome assembly GCA_041490545.1 of Gammaproteobacteria bacterium. Taxonomy (GTDB): domain Bacteria; phylum Pseudomonadota; class Gammaproteobacteria; order Burkholderiales; family SG8-39; genus VBDM01. The sequence goes on along the minus strand of JBGPTG010000176.1, from coordinate 347 downwards.
CTGCACCGAATTCGCCGGGACCGAAGGATGGACCAGCAGCACGTAGTGGACTTCCACCGTCATGGTCACCGGAGCAAAATCGCGCTGCGGGTCGTAGGGCACTTTCCTGAAGAACAGCGGATTCGCGACCAGCGTCGCCTCGGTCGCGCCGAGCAGCGTGTAGCCGTCGGGGGGAGATTTCGCGACCATCTCCGCCGCCACGAATCCGGACGCACCCGGACGGTTGTCGATCAGTACCGGCTGCGCGAGCGACTCGCCGAGCTTCGCGGCGAGAGTGCGGTTGAGCAGGTCGTTCGCCCCGCCGGCCGGCGAGGTGACGATCAGGCGGATCGGCCGGGTGGGAAACG
>JBGPTG010000175.1:0-7392 GCA_041490545.1 Gammaproteobacteria bacterium | reverse complement strand
CGGCGCCGGCGGACGGCGTGGTGAGGAACTTGATCAGCGCCTTTGCCGCCGACGAGTCCTTCGAGCCCACGCCGACGCCGGCATGGAAGACGGTGAAGCTCTGCAGCGCGTCCGGCAGCGGCCCCAGGACTTCGACGCCGGGCTGGGCGATCAGTTCGTTGACGAGGAGCGCGGCGTACTGGGCCTTGCCCTCGGCGACGAGTTTCGCGACTTCGGCGCCCGACGCGGCGAGGACGAGTTTCGGCTTCATCTGCTCGGCGATCCCCATGCGCTCGAGCACGCTCGCGAAGTAGACGCCGCTCGCGCCTTCCTTCGCCCAGGAGACCGATTTCGCGGAAAGCATCGTGCGCTTCAACGCATCCGGCGTGCCGATGTCGGGCCGCGGCGCACCCTTCCTGATGCCGATGCCCACGCCCGAGCGCGCGATAGCGGCGCGCGAGGCCGCGTCCACCTTGCCCTGCTTCGCGAGGTCGTCGATCCCGGCGCTGGTGAGGATGGCGAGGTCGAAGGCTTCGCCGGCTTCGATCTGGCGCTTCAGGACCGCGGCCAGGCCGAAAGCGATGACGACCTTGTTTCCGGTGGCGCGCTCGAAAGCGGGCGCGAGCTCCTCCAGCGCGGCCTTCACGCCGTTCGAGGCGAGGACTTTGATTTCGGCGGCGGGAATCGAAGCCGCGGCGAGCAAAGCGGCGATGCCGATTGTTGCGGTGACGAGCGATTTGATTTTCATGAGACCTCCCTGCGTGACTGGTTGCGGTTCTTCGCGGCAATTGACCGGAAACTCACTCCCTCCCCATCTGTGAGAGCCGTGCCGGGAAGTTCCGGACGCCTTTGCCGGGCATCGTACTCCGGAAATTCCGGATAAGGTAAGTCGGGAAAAACCCTACAAGACCGCAACCTCCCCTCCCACCCGCGACCCGGTCCCCCGTGATAGCCTTTCGCGCCGGGGAGGACGGTGAGGCAGTGCTCGAAAAAATAGGCAAGTACGAGATCCGCCGGGAGATCGGGCGCGGCGCGATGGGCGTCGTCTACGAGGGTTTCGACCCGGTGATCGGCCGGCGCGTGGCGATCAAGGTCCTGCGCACCGAAGTGTTCGCGCCGGACCAGCTCCCCGACCTGCTCGAGCGCTTCAAGCGCGAGGCGCAGTCGGCGGGGCGCCTGTCGCATCCCCACATCGTCACCATCCACGACTACGGCGAGGAAGCGGGCACGCCGTACATCGTCATGGAGTACATGGCCGGGCAGGAGCTCGCGCGGCAACTGGAGCGCGGTTCCCGGTTCACGCTCGACGGGGTGGTGCGCGTGATGACGGCGCTCCTTGGCGCGCTCGCGCACGCCCACGAAAACGGCGTCGTTCACCGCGACCTGAAACCCTCGAACATCTTCGTGCTCGAGGACGGCTCGCTCAAGGTGGTGGACTTCGGCATCGCGCGGGTCGAGGCCTCCGAGCTCACCGACACCGGCACGATGCTCGGCACCCCCGCGTACATGTCTCCCGAGCAGTTCCTCACGCTTCCGGTGGACGCGCGCAGCGACCTCTACTCCTCGGGGGTGATCCTCTACCAGCTCCTCACGGGCGACAAGCCGTTCACCGGCTCGGTCACCGCGATCATGCAGAAGGTGCTCCACCAGGAGCCGATCGAGCCCTCGATGCTCAACCCGACGCTCGCCAAGCACTGGGACGCGGTGGTCGCGCGGGCGATGGCGAAAAAGCCCGAGGCGCGCTACCAGAGCGCGCGGCAATTCCTCGAGGCGGTAAAGGCCGCGCACGCGGCCGAGCGCGGCGAGCCGGTCGCCTCCCCGGCGAGCGTCGCCGTGCCCCAGGCCGGGCGCGAGGACGAGCGGACGATTCCCGTGCGACAGGGCCCGGATCCCGACGCGACCGTCCCCACGCTGCCCAAAACGGAAATCAGCGGCGCAGCCGCGGCGCCGCGCTCGCGCAAGGGGCTCGCCCTGGCCGCAGCGCTCATCGCCCTCCTTGGCCTCGGTGCAGGTATCGTCTACCTGCGCAACGACGCCGAGCGCGCGTCGATCGAGCGCGCTCGGCAGGAGGCCGAGCGCCGCGCCGCCGACGCCGAAGAGCGCGCGAGGAAGGAAGCCGAGCGCGCCGACGGGGAAGCGCTGGCGCGCGCGAAGACCGAGGCGGCGCGCAGCGAAGACCGGCGCCGCGAAGCCGAGGCGGCGAAGGCGCGCTCGCTGAAGGAAGCCGAGGCGAAGGCCGAGGCCGCGCGCCGCGAAGAGGCGCTGCGCCGTGAAGTCGAGGCGAAGGCCGAGGCCGCGCGCAAGGAAGAGTCGCTGCGCCGCGAGGCCGAGGCGGCCGCGGCGCGCGCCGCGGAACTCGCGCGCAGGGAGGCCGGGGAGAAGGCCAGGCTCGCCGCGCTGCGCGCCGACGAGGCGAAGCGCAGGGCCGCCCTCGAGAAGAAAGAGGCCGAGGACAAGGCGCGCGCGGAGGCCGCGAAGAAGGACGCGGCGAGAAAGGCCGAGGAAGCCCGCAAGGCCGAAAAAGCGCGCGCCGAGCAGGCGCTGCGCGACAAGTACAAGGCCGGAACGACGCTCGGCGACTGCGCCGACTGCCCGCCGATGGTGGTGATCGCCGCGGGCGAATTCACCATGGGCTCGCCGGCCTCCGAAACCGGGCGCTTCGACAACGAGGGCCCGCAGCGCGCCGTGCGGATCTCGCGGCCGTTCGCGCTGGGGCGGAGCGAAGTCACGTTCGCCGAGTTCCAGCGGTTCGCGCAGGACACCGGGTACAAGACCGAGGCCGAGCGCGACGTCGGCAGGCCCGGATGCTTCGCGTTCAACTTTGCCGACAGGACGGCGACCAAGAACGACTGGCGGCCGGGAAAGAGCTGGCGCGATCCCGGCTTCGAGCAGACCACCGACCGCGACCCGGCGGTCTGCGTGAGCTGGAACGACGCGAAGGCGTATCTTCGCTGGTTGTCGGGAAAAACCGGGAAGGCCTACAGACTGCCGACCGAGGCGGAATGGGAGTATGCGGCGCGCGCCGGGACGAAAACGTCGCGCCCCTGGGGCGACGATCCCGCGCAGGCCTGCGCCTACGCCAACGTCGCCGACCAGAGCACCTACAGGACAGGCGTGGGGCCGGGCTCGAAAACCTGGTCGCGGTCGAACCGGCACGAATGCAACGACGGCAGATACCTCACTGCGCCGGCCGGCTCGTACAAGGCGAACGGCTTCGGGCTGTACGACATGCTCGGGAACGCCTGGGAATGGACCGAGGATTGCTGGAACGCGGGCTATCAGGGAGCGCCGTCCGACGGATCGGCGTGGCTCGCCGGCGACTGCTCGCGGCGCGTGCTCCGCGGCAGCGGCTGGAGCAGCGAGCCGCGCCTGGCACGCTCGGCGACCCGCGACCGCGAGTCTTCCGGCTTCCGGCGCTCGACTGTCGGTTTCCGTATCGCCAGGACGCTCGAATGATCCTGGAAAGCTCCGAAGCACTCACACCGCCGCCGACCGGGAAGAAATTTCCGGCGGGATGACGGGTTTATCTTCCTCTCAATTGCGCGCCAGATATTCCCGTGCGGCGCGCAGCTCGGGGCGCACGCTCCCGGCGTCGGCGAGCTCGAGCAGCCGGCCGTAGTAGTAGCGCGCCTTGTCGCGGTTGCCCGATTGCGCCGCCGCCTGTCCGGCTCCGTTCAGGCTGCGGTAGCGGTTGGGGTCGCGCACCTGCGACTGCTCGTACGCCGCCAGTGCTTCCCCCGGCTTGCCGTCCTCGAGCAGCATGTCGCCGAGCAGCTCGTTCGCGGGCAGGAGGCGCCCGGGGCTGACCGCGCTCTTCTCGCTCTTCCCTTCGAGCTCGGCCGAGGCGCGCATGAGCCCGAGCGCAGCGTCGCGATCGCCCTTCGCGCGCGCGACCCACGCCGCGGCGCCGAGCCGCTGCACTTCGACTTCGGTGGACCAGTAGAGGTCCTTCGCGGACTTGAGCGCATCGGCGATTCGAGCGATCTCCTGCACGTCGCGCTCGGCCGCGGCCGCATCGCCGCTGCGCGCGGCGCCGAGCGCCCGCGCAAAGTGCGTAAAGGCGACGGTGAACCTGAAGCGGTTTTCCTGCGGCTCGAGCTGCGCCGCCTCCTTCCATGCGCCGCGCTCGACCGCGTAGCGCGCGGGAATCGCGGCAAGCGCATAGGGCGTCCCCTGGGACGGGCTGGCGCTGCGCGTGCTCTGCGCTTCCTCGAGGATGCGGTGCGCATCGGCGTCGCGCCCGAGCTGCAGGTAGGCGTATTCGAGATAGTCCATGGCATGCAGCTGGTCGTTGAACTCTTTTCCCGCCTTGGCGACGGCGGCCGAGCGCTCGTTCATCCGCGCCGAGTCCTGCCACGCGCCGACGCGCGTGAAGATATGCGAAGGCATGTGCAGCGCGTGCGGCGCGGAGGGCGCGATCTCGGAGTAGCGCTTCGCCGCGGTCAATCCCTTCCCGGCGATCGGCGGATAGTCGTAGCTGTGGATGAGGTAGTGCGCAACGCCGGGATGGTCGGGATGCTTCCTGAACTGGGTTTCGAGGATGGCGGCGGCCTTGAGCGCGGACGCAAATGTCTTCTCGGTCGGAGACTGCGTCGCGGTCAGGTAGATCGCGGAAAAGATCTGCGCCTCGTCGTCTTCGGGGAAGCGCCTCGCGACGATCTCGAAGGCGTCGGAGAGCGATTTGATGCGCGCGCCGTGGGGCCGGTCGCCGAAGCGGTCGTAGTATTCCGCGACGCCTTCGATGAAGAAGCGCTCGCGCTCGGTCTTCGCGCCGATCGCGCGCCCGCGCTCGATCGCCTCTTTGGCCTGCTGCGCCTGCGCCGGAGTCGGGCCGGCGGCAAAGGTGTTGCCGATGAGGATGGTCGCGATGCCCCAGGTGGCGATGGCGCAATCCGGGTCGCGCTCGAGCACCTCGCGAAACGCCCTCTCGCCTTCCTGCCACCAGAACGAATGCAGCAGCGCGACGGCGCGCTCGAAGGTCGGCTGCACGGCGCTCGCGCACGAGTTGGCGAACGCGACCCTGCCGAGCTGCTCGGGCGGCTTGCCCGCGGACTGGCCCGAGGCGGCGCCCGCGATTGAAAGCGACGCGAGTGTCGCGATGAACATCGAACGTGGATTTTTCATGGTTTCCTCCGATGGGGGGCATCGTACTCCTGCGCTCCCGACCAGGCTAACGGGAACATGCAAGTGCCCGCCATCAGCCGTGGCGCTTGCCCCAGTCGCGCAGCGCCTTCAGCACGGGACCCAGGCTCTTGCCCCTGTCGGTGAGCCGGTACTCGAGCCGCGGGGGATGTTCGCTGTAGATCCGCCGCGCGACAAGGCCGTGCTTTTCCAGGTCCTTCAGGCGCGCGGAAAGGGTGTTCGGCGCGACGCCCGGGAGCGACTCCTGGAAATCCTGGAAGCGCCGCGGTCCCTCGAGCAGCAGGTCCCTCAGCAAGAGGATCGTCCAGCGCTCGCCGATCACGTCCAGCGTCCGGGCAACCGGGCAGTGCTCCTGTCGGTAGGATCTCGCCATGGAAGGAAAATAGCGGCTTGACAGGCATTTTGCAAGTAACTACTATAACGATAGTGACTATTTATTAGATATCCACTTTAGATATTCACATCGGGCCGCCAGGCGGCCCGCCCGACAACCCGGATTGGAGGCTTCCCCATGAAAACCGCCGTTCGCCGTTCGCTCGCAGTTCTCCTGCTTTCCACGCTCCTCGCGTCGCTTGCCGCCGGAGGAAGCGGCGATTCCGCTCCCGCCGCGGCGCGGCCGCCGGAGCTCGAGTACTTCAAGGCCGTCAATCGCGCCGGGCCGCCGAAAGACCCGCAGCTTCTGTTCCTGCTGATGGGGCAGTACGCCAACGCCAACCTGCACGGCGAAGGCGTCGAATTCATCTCGGCGCGGCTGAAGGAATTCGAACCGCGGCTCTCCGACGCTCAGAAGGCGCTCTACCTCGGAGCGATCGGGATCCTGCGCGCCGGGCACGCGGGCGACGTTCCGTTCTGGAGCCGGATCGGCTGGGTGAGGGACACGATAGCGATCCTGGAAGAAGCCAAGCGCAAGTCGGGCGGCGAGGCGTTCGTCCCGCGCTGGATCGCCGGCGTCGTGTCCGCGCAACTTCCCGGATTCTTCGGCCGCAGGGGCGCGGCGCTGGAGGACCTTGCCTGGTGCCTGGAGAACGCGGACAAGGCGCCGCACCCGGGTTGGCTGAGAGAAGTGTATTTCCAGCTCGCCTCCCTGCAACGGCAGGCCGGCGACGCCGCAAAGGCCGGGGAGTATCTGCGCATGAGCGGCTACCCGGGCTTCGAGAAGCCGATCACCCTCACCACGCCCTATTCGGAAGACCCGGCGACCGGACACCTGTTCGCTTCGAAGCGCATTCAGGAAATCGTACCGGGCAAAGTCTACGCGCTGTCCGGCTACGAATTCACCGAATACTATTTCGTGGTTTCGGGCGACGGGCGCGAGCTGATCGGCATCGACGCCGGGACGCGTCCCGATTCGGCCAGGGCGGCCTACGAGGCGCTGCGCGCTTATGCGCCCGGGCTGCCCCCGCTCACCACCGTGCTCGTCACCCACGCGCATTGGGACCACGTCGGCGGCCATCGCTATTTCCGCGCGCTCGATCCACGCCCGAGGTTCTACGCCCGAAGCAACTACCGGGAGGAGATCGCGCGCGAGCTCGACGGTCCCGGGCACCTGCTCAAGCGTTTCTTCGGCGGCAGGTTCGACGCGGAGGACGTGCGCAGCTTCAGGGCCGACGCGACGATAGCCGGGCGCACCGAGCTCGCGATCGGCGGGACGCGCATCGAATGCATTCCCGTGGAAGGCGGCGAGACGCGCGACGCGCTGCTGTTCCACTTTCCCGATCTCGGCGTGATGTTCGCCGGGGACTTCATCATGCCGTATCTCGGCGCGCCCTTTGTCGAAGAGGGCAACCTGCAGGGATTGCTCGATGCGATCGACGCCGTCGCGCAAAGGAACCCGCGCCATCTGCTTCACGGCCACGAGCCGCTCACGCGGCTGTTCGCGTCCGCGACTATGCTCGCGTCGCTGAAGGCCGATCTCGCCTGGCTTGACGAAGAAGTCCTCGCTGCGATCCGGCGCGGCGCCGACCGGGCTTCGATTCACGCGGCCAATCTCATCCCGCCGGGACTTCTCGCGGGCGACCCCGACGCTCACCTGCCGTACCTCGTGATGCGCGAGAACGTGATCAACCGCATCTACGATCAGAACGTCGGCTATTGGCTGCCGGACCTGGAAGGAGTCGACCAGCTGGGCCGTGCCGACCGCGGATCGCTCCTCGTCGATTACCTCGGCGTGTCGGAGCGCCAGCTCGCCGGGGCCGCGGAGCGGATGATCGCGGACGGGAAGTACGAACTCGCGGCGCAGGCGCTCGACTGGACGCGCGGCCGGTTCCCCGG
>JBGPTG010000174.1:0-7438 GCA_041490545.1 Gammaproteobacteria bacterium | reverse complement strand
GACCTGATGCGAGTAACGATGGAGCGAAAACCAGCCGCTCATGTCCTCCGGGTCCCTGCGATATTCCTCGAAACCGAACGTGCCGTCGGCGCGCACGAAAATGTCGACACTATGATCGCCTGCGGAGTTTTCGAGAGACGTCAGAGCCTTGATGGACGCGGGCATTTCCGGAAATTAGTCGACTCTGACCCTTTATGCTCATTTGTGCTCAGCATTCGGCTGCAAGTCGATCATTCGCGTAGCCGGCGCTTCCGGGATATGCGGCCGGAGGTACGGCTTTTCGGCGGCCATATGGCATGCGTAGCACGCGTTGATTGTCTGCCGGTACGCCGTTTCGAAGGCTTTGCGATCATGTTTGTCGATCGAGATCTTGAGGCCGGCGAGCGAAGAATTCTCGACGCCCTGCAACATCGGCCGCAGGTCGAACTCGCCTCCGGAGGAGAGCCGGCGGACCGGACGGATGCGCACCGCCCAGTTCAGGTGGGATCTCGTCTCGTTGAGGTAGAACTCCGCCAGCGGCCAGTTGGAATTCTTCGCCGCGAACCAGAGATTGGCGAAGTGGTAGTCGACGTCGGCCATGGCGTGGGATTGAGAGGGGACGAGGCCGCGCAGCGCGTCGATTTGCGCCTTGAGCGCCGCGGTATCGGAGTCCGGGGATTGGGCCGAGGCGACATGGGAATTCCAGAAGCCGAGCGACAATGCGCCCACGAGTCCGGCGAAAAGAATGAGCAGAGCAGGTTTCGATTTCATTGATTTCCTTACGAAGGCTACGCTGCTTTCTCTGCCCGAACCTGGACCTCGCGCTCGAAGGCGAGCGCGCGCTTCACGCTCTCGCGCTTAATCATCCGCTCGCCGTGACCCGCGTAATCCGGAAAGACAGGAATTTCGATCTTGAAGATTCCGAACCGCCTCCACACCCAGAAGAGGTAGGCGTCGACTGCGGTCCAGTGGTCGAACATCCATTCCTTCCCTGCCAGCATCCCGTCCACGATCCTGAAGTTCTTGATGACTTCCTCGATGGCAAGCTTGCGGACGTTCTCCTCGCTTCCGGGCGTATTGCAGAAACGCGCCGGGTCGAAGATCCGGGAGAGAGGAGGGTGCAGTCCCGAGGCGCACCACGCCATCAGCGACAGCGCTTTGATCGAGTTCTTCGGGTCGGAGGGCAGGAGCTTCCTGGCGGGAAACGCATTCGCCAGCCAGGTGAGAATCGCGACGTTTTCGGTGAGCGCTTCGGCGTCTACGACGAGGACCGGCACCTTGGCCTTGGGATTGATCCGCAGATACTCGACGTCGTGCTGCTGCTTGTTCTTCAGCGAGATCGGCTTCACCTCGAACTCCGCGCCCGACTCGTGCAGCGTCACGAGGGGAACGAGCGAGCAGGCGATCGGGGCGTAGTAGAGCGTGAGCTTCATCTACCAGTCTCCATGTGGCCGGAACCCGGGTTACTTGCTGCTCTTGTCGCCTCGAATGGCGCGTCCTAATTCCTCGCCGCCTTCCTTGGCCGCGCTGCCGACCGACCGCCCGGCCTTGGCCGCGCCGTGGCCGATGTCTTTTCCGACCTTGGCCGCACCATGCCCGATGTCCTTGCCGACCTTGGCTGCCTTCTGCCCGATTTCCCGGAAGGTCGAGCCGACGGCGCGCCCGCCTTCGCCCGCGTCGCGCTTCAGGCTGGAGTCTTCGGCGCAGGCGAGGCTGGCGCTGCTCGCCGCTAGCAGGATCGCGGCGGCGCGGAGCGCGCGGTGTATGGAGGGGTTCATCTTCATGGGTCGATGTTGGCGGAGTGAAGCGACGCAAAGGCAGTATTTGTTGTTCGGGACTTGTTGTGCCTGTGCTTGCTGTTCTAGTCGGGATTCTGACAAGTTTATTCATCCGTATAGCACGTCATATCGTGAAGGGTATGACAGTGGCCGTCGAACTCACGGCTGAAGAGCTCGCGGTCGAAGTCCCGAGCATCATGGGACTAATGTGATTGGGGGCAATAGGGGACCGCTCATTGTCCGGATGTTCATGTCGGACAAGCGCATGCGGGTCATAGCAAATCGTATCCCGTTCAGCGCATGCGAATCCCGCTGGAGCCCCTACGCTCAAGGGAATTAGCGCGATCGCGACGGATTTAGTAAATGGGGTGCGAGCCCATTGTGAATCGTGTCCTGGGAGCAGGACACCGCAGAACGGGCACGCTTCAAGCGAAGATGAGGCGGGGATGACTTGCTGATTGCAATTCTTGCAGCGGAGGAATTCCATTCGTGTTGCCTTTCCACTCATAAGGGCCGTGTCGTCGCCCCGAACCGCCTCCCCGCGCCTTGAAAAATTCCACGAGCCGTCGCGTCTTACCCGCAAACCCCCACCGCCCCACAAGCACTGCAAAAATCGCAGCCGTCCTTCTTGATCACCGCGAAATTTCCGCACTCGCCGCACTTCACGCCTTTCATCCTCTGCGCGGCGCCGGGCTTGGGCGCTTCGAGCACGCCCATCGCCTGCACCGGATAGCCGTCCTCGCTGAGGATGCCGAGCATGGCGTAGCGGTGGATGATGAGGCGCGCGACGTACGACACGGTCGAGGGCCAGTTCTGCTGCTTGCGCGATCCGGGCACGAACGCCATGAAGTCGCCGAGCGGCTCGGGGTAGTTCAACAGCTTGCGCAGTTTCATGCCGATCCACGCCGGGTCGACGACGCGCATGTCGAGCGACAGGATCTTGCACAGGCCATCCAGCGAACGCGGATATTCGCCCGAGAGCCACATCGAGTAGGGACGTGTCACTCCGTCGGGCAAAGTGATTTCCTTCAGCCCGAGCACGAAGTCGTCGTGCCCGGCCGGGTTGAGCACGTCGACGGTCCACGACATGGTGCCATCGGCCCCGGTCTTGGGTTCCTTCAGGCTGAACATCGCGTCGAGCACCGGCCCGTGCGCTTCCTCGGGAAGCGCCTTGAGCTGCTCGCAGCGCCAGCGCACCAGTTGCGCCACGGCCGAGCAAAGGCTCGGCATCAACTTCTTCTCGCCGTGAGGCGGGAAGGGCATGGCAAAGGCATCGTCGCCGGTAGTTTTGGCGAGCGTCTCGAGCTTCACCCGCAGCCACGCCGGGTCGTCGGCGCGCATGTCCATCGACAGCGTCTTCGCCACCGCGCCGAGGCCCCGCGGCTGCTCGCTGCCGTTCACCCAGACCTCGAACGGGTGCGCGTGGATTTCGTTTTCGACGTGGCCGACGAAAAGCGCAAAGTGCCCGTGCGGGTGCTCGATCATGTAGGTCCACGCCGGGTTGCCGCCGCCGAGGTTCGGCCGGCCGGGCCAGCGCAACGATGCGAGCACCGGCTCGGGGATCGCCTTGATCTCGATGCGGCGGTTGCGGTCGTTGCTGACGAAATCCTGCGGCGCCGAGGCCGGCTCCACCGATAGCACCGAGCCGAGCACGTTGTTGGGCCGGTAGGTCGCAAGGCCCTTCAGCCCGGACTTCCACGCCTCGAAATAGAGATCCTGAAAGTCGGAGTAGGGATAGTTCTCCGGCACGTTGACGGTCTTCGAGATGCTGGTATCGACGTAGGGCGCGACCGCCGCCACCATCTTTTCGTGCGCCGAGGCGCTGAGTTCGAGCGCGGTGACAAAGTGCGCCGGCAGTTTCTCCATGTCGCCGCCGAGATGCTTGTACAGGCGCCAGGCGTAATCCTCGACCGGAAACTCCTTGAGCGTCCCGTCGGCCATGCGCTTCTTGCGCGTGTAGACCCAGGAGAAGGGCGGCTCGATGCCGTTCGAGGCGTTGTCGGCAAAGGCGAGGCTGATGGTGCCGGTCGGCGCGATCGACAGGAGGTGCGAATTGCGGATGCCGTTCTTGCGGATGAGCGCCTTGATTTCTTGCGGCAAGCGCGCGGCGAAGCTCGTCCCCGAGAGGTACATGTCGGCGTTGAAAAGCGGGAACGCGCCGCGTTCCCGGGCGAGCTCGCACGAAGCCTTGTAGGACGCGTCGCGCATGTGCTCGGAGATCTTCGCCGCCATCGCGCGCGCGGCTTCGCCGTCGTAGCGCAGGCGCAGCATGATGAGCGCATCGCCCAGGCCGGTGAATCCCAGGCCGACGCGGCGCTTGTTCATGGCTTCCTCGTGCTGCGCCTTGAGCGGCCAGGCGGTGACATCGAGCACGTTGTCGAGCATGCGCACCGAGACTTCCACCACCCTGGCGAAGCGCTCGAAGTCGAAGGCCGCGTCTTCCATGAAGGACTTCGACACGAAGCGCACCAGGTTGATCGACCCCAGGCAGCAGCAGCCGTAGGGCGGCAGCGGCTGCTCGGCGCAGGGGTTGGTGGCTTCTATCGTCTCGCAATAGTTCAGGTTGTTGTCCCGGTTCATGCGGTCGATGAACAGGATCCCCGGCTCGGCGTGATCGTAGGTGGACTTCATGATCTGGTCCCACAGATCGCGCGCGCGCGGCTTGCGGTATACCCACGCGCTGTCGTCGCGCTGGTACGCGCCCGCCGCGATCGCGTCCGCGTGCGGCTTCGCCTTGTGTGCGAGTTCGACCTCGCCGTCGTTGCCGACCGCTTCCATGAAGGCGTCGGTCACGCCCACCGAGATGTTGAAGTTGGTCAGATCGCCCCGGTCCTTGGCGTGGATGAAGTCCTCGATGTCCGGGTGGTCGCAGCGCAGCACGCCCATCTGCGCGCCGCGGCGCGCGCCGGCGGATTCCACCGTCTCGCAGGAACGGTCGAACACGCGCATGTACGACACCGGGCCCGAGGCGCGCGAGCGCGTCCCCTTGACCTCGGCGCCCTTGGGGCGGATCGCCGAGAAGTCGTAGCCGACGCCGCCGCCGCGGCGCATCGTCTCGGCGGCTTCCTGCAGGGCGGTGTAGATGCCGGGCTTGCCATCGACGATCTCGGAGATCGAGTCGCCCACCGGCTGCACGAAGCAGTTGATGAGCGTCGCCTGCATGGCGATGCCGGCGGCGGAATTGATGCGTCCGGCGGGAACGAAGCCGGCTTCCATGGCTTCGTAGAAGCGGCGTTCCCACTGGGCGCGTTGTTCCGGGGCTTCGGCGGCGGCGAGCGCGAGCGCGACGCGCCGGCGCACGTCCTCTATCGATTTTTCGTTTCCCTTGGCGTATTTTTCCAGGAGCGCCTCGCGGCAGATCTCCTGGTCGGGGAGGGTGGAGGCGGCGGTGCCTTGTTCGAGCGTGTTTTCCATGGTCTTGTCTGCGCCGTTCGGAGGAATTTCGCTGTTAGGCTACCCCTTTCGCCGCATGCTGGCAATCCGGATGAGAAGAAAATTACAAGCTGTTGATCTGGATAGGGGATCGACCACCATATCTAGTGGTGCAGCAAGCCACTTGGGCCGCGCCGCCCGGCCCGCTGCCTGCCGCGGCCCGCGGGCGACCTCCTCTGGAGCCCGGGGGATTCTTGCCGAAGCCTGACAGGCATCGGAATACCACCTATTCTCCAGATGTTTACCCGTCCCTGCCGACAGTGTTGCCGCGGAGGCCTGAGGATCGTGAGCGAGAGCGTCGAAGCGCTGAACAAAAAATTCGGAAGAGTGCACGACAAGGTGCGCGAGTACTTTCCGTTCGTCGTGCGCATCTCGGTGGCCTTGTACGACCCGAAGACCGACGACGTCAAGACCTTCCTCCACAGCCCGGCCGAGGACTCGCCCCTCAAGCACTACAGCACCCGGCTCGCCGCCGCCGGCTGGCTCGACGACCTGCGCAAGTCGCGCCGCGCGCGCGTCATCGACGAGCTCGGACCGGCAGTGCTCGGCGACCAGGCGCACTCGCGTCGCATCGCCGCGGCAAACTACAAGGCGAGCTACACCGTGCCGGTCTTCGACGAAACAGAGTTCCTCGGCTTCGTCTTCTTCAACGCCGACCAGGGCCACGCCTTCACCGAGAGCGTCACACGGCAGCTCGACCTTTTCGTCAAGATCATCTCCCTGATGATCGAGAACGCGCTGCAATCGGTGACCGTTTTGCTCGGGGGCCTGCAGCTGCTTCGCGAGATCTCCCGGTTTCGCGACGACGAAACCAACAATCACCTGAGCCGAATGTCGTACTACGCGGAGCTGATTGCGCGCGGGCTCGCCGCGGAACTGGGGCGCGACGACGACTGGGTGGAGTACGTGCGCCTGTTCGCGCCCCTGCACGACATCGGCAAGATCACGACGCCGGACGCGATCCTGTTCAAGCCGGGCAAGCTGACCGAGGCCGAGTTCGAGGTGATGAAGCAGCATGCGGACAAGGGCGCGCAGATCCTCATGGCCCTGATCGACAGCCTGTCGCTCGAGCAGGTGCCGCATATCGAAAGCCTGCTGCACATCGCGCGGCACCATCACGAGCGCTGGGACGGCAAGGGCTACCCCGACGGGCTGGCGGGCGAAACCATTCCGCCTGAGGCGCGCATCATCAAGGTCGCCGACGTGTTCGACGCCCTGACCTCGAAACGCTGCTACAAGGAGGCCTGGCCGATGGAACGGGCCGAGCAGTTCCTGCGCGAGGGCGCCGGGACGCAGTTCGATCCGCGCTGCGTTAATGTGCTGCTCGCGCGGCGGGACCAGGTCCTCGGCATCATGAGCCGGTTCGCGGACGAATCCTCCGAGGCCGCCAGTTGATGCGGCTCCTTGCGTTACCCGCGGTCCGCCCCCATCTCGAGCGATCCAGGAGCCTAAAACCATGACAGCCGACAGCCGAAGCATTCGCGAAACCCGCAGCGTCGTCACCGCCCACCGCCAGCGCGAAGGCGCGGGCTTCGTCGTGCGCCGCCCCGTCCCTGCGCCCGGCATGGACGTCGCCGACCCCTTCCTGCTGCTCGACGAGATGGGCCCGGTCGACTACAAGCCGGGCGAGGCGGTCGGCGCCCCCGACCACCCTCACCGCGGCTTCGAGACCGTCACCTACATGCTCGAAGGCGAGTTCGAGCACGAGGACTCGGCCGGCCACCGGGGCGTGCTCAAGCCCGGCGACGTGCAGTGGATGACCGCGGGCGCCGGCATCGTGCACTCGGAGATGCCCTCGCGCCGCATCATCGAAGAGGGCGGGCGCGTGCACGGCTTCCAGATCTGGGTGAACCTGCCCTCGCGGCTGAAGATGACGCGGCCGCGTTACCAGGAGGTGTCCTCCGGCAAGATCCCGTTGGCGAAGAGCGCCGACGGGCTCGCGCGCGTGCGCGTGCAACCGGGCGTGGCGCTCGTCGTGCGCGCGGTGATCGACACGCACATCCCCATCGTCTACCAGGATTGGACCCTCGACGGGCTCGCCGACGTGAGCGTCGCGCTCGCCCGCGAGCAGGCGGCCTTCGTCTACGTCTTCCAGGGCGCGGCGCGCGTCGGCAACGAGGGCCGCGAGATCCGCGACGGCCAGCTGGCGATCCTCGGCGAGGGCGACGCGGTGCGCCTGCGCGGCGCCGAGGGTGGCGGGCGGCTGCTGCTGCTCGCCGGCGTGCCGACGCGCGAGCCGGTGGCGCGCT